>NZ_JBSHAM010000057.1:0-60203 GCF_053611505.1 Amycolatopsis sp. NPDC054798
TGTCAAGGCATCTTTCCCGCCTTGACAAGCACCCTCCTCCCGTCATCACAATCGGCTTCGGGGTGCCCCCACGAGAGCCCGGCGCAATGTCGCCGCCAGGCGACGAGCCGCCCCCTCACAACCCCCTCAAGGCCTCCACCGCTCGCTGTAATCCGGATGATCCGCGTAAGGCAACGCCAGCAACCGCAACGTCAAACACCAATTCGACCCAGCCTCATCCGCAGGCACATGGCACGTCTCGCACCAATACTCGCTCCCGTACAACGGAAACCCCGGCACCTTCTCCGACACCGTCGTCCGATGCGCAAGCATGATCCGCCGGGTCGCCTCGATCTCGTTGATCATCTGGTTGACCACGTCGAGCTCGAGATCGCCGAGCGAACGGACCCGCTCCTCCAGCCCGACCTTGGCCTCGCCGCGGCTGAGCGGTTCTCCGGCCTTGCCCTTCTGCACCGCCTGCATGATCAGCGCCTGCCGCTGTCCGACGCGCGCGGCGAGGAACGCGATCAGGTCGTCCACGACGTCTCCCTCCTCCGGTCCCGGCTCCCCTCCGGCCCGGCAATAGTCGCACCTCGACCCCGTCGCGTTACCGCCTAGCGGCACACCTCATGGTAATCGGCCTCGGAAAACTCACTGCGACCTGCGGAAACATTCGTAAAATTCCCCGCGATGTTGATCACCGAGAGTGATCACACCTGGCGATCGGACGATCACGCCTGGTCCGATCGGGCCTTGCTCGGCTGCACCCGCTTCGGTTCGCCAGGCATTTTCGGGTAGTCCGGCGGGTACGGCAGTTCCGCACCGCCGAGGTCGCGGTCGTCGCGCTCGTACCACTCCAGCAGCGTCTCCAGGCCGAACGTCTTTTCGTCCATCGGCGCGTGCAGGTCGCCGTGCTCGGCGAGGAAGCCGGGGACAGTCAGCACGTCGAAGTCGTCCGGGTCGACGTCCGCGAGCAAATCCCAGGTCAGCGGCGTCGACACGGTCGCGCGCGGGGTGCCGCGCACCGACCACGACGACGCGACCGTCCGGTCCCGCGCCGCCTGGTTGTAGTCGAGGAAGACGCGGCCGCCGCGTTCCTCCTTCCACCAGGAGACCGTGGCCTTGTCCGGGATCCGCCGTTCGACCTCGCGGCCGAGCGCGATCACCGCGTGCCGCACCGCGATGAAGTCCCATTCCGGGCGGATCCGCACGAGGACGTGCACGCCGCGGCCGCCGGAGGTCTTCGGGTAGCCGGTGAGCCCGGCGTCAGCGAGCACCTCGCGGACCACGCCGGCGACCTCGACCGCGTCGGCGAATCCGGCGCGTTCCGGCGGGTCGACGTCGATCCGCAGTTCGTCCGGGTGGTCCACGTCGGAACGGCGCACCGGCCACGGGTGGAAGTCGAAGGTGCCGAGGTTGGCCGCCCAGGCGAACACCGCGGGTTCGGTCGGGCAGACCTCGTCGGCGGTGCGGCCGGACGGGAACGTGATCCGCGCGGTTTCGACCCAGTCCGGCGCGCCCTTGGGCACGCGCTTGGCGTAGAACCACTCCCCGGCGACGCCGTCGACGTAACGCTTCAGCGTGGTCGGCCGCTCGCCGATCGCCCGCAGGAGCGGGGCGGCCACGGCGAGGTAGTACTCGACTACTTGCCGCTTCGTGATGCCGCGCTCGGGGAAATAGACCTTGTCCGGGCTCGTCACCCGGACAGTGCGCTCCCCCACCTGGTACTCGACCGGATCGCCGTTTTTGGCCATGCGGCCACCGTAGCCGCGAGTGCCGTACCGTGGCGGGGTGTCCGGGAGAACCAAGCTGATCGTCGCTTTGGCCGTGCTGGCTCTTCTCGGGGCCGCCGCGCTGTGGCTGCCGATCCCGGGACCGGCGCAGCTGCGCACCTGGGCCGCGGCGACCGGATCGATGACTCCGCTGGTACTCCTGGTGGCCTACTCGTTGCTCACCGTCGCGCCGATTCCGCGCACGGTGTTCAATCTGGCCGCCGGGTTGCTCGTCGGCAGCGTCGCGGGGGTGTTCATCGCCTTGACGGCCACCACGATCGCCGCCGGGCTGGCGTACGGGCTGGCGCGGCTGCTCGGCCGGGACCTGATCCTGCGGCACCTGCACCGCGCGCCGGTGCGGGCCGTCAACGACCGGCTCGCCGACGGCGGAGTGCTCGCCATCACGTCGCTGCGGCTGATCCCGGTCGTCCCGTTTTCGGTGATGAACTACCTGTGCGGCGTTTCGTCCGTGAAACTCGTTCCGTACCTTGCCGGAACGGCGCTCGGGAGCATCCCCGGAACCATCGCGGTGGTAGTTTTCGCGGACGCGCTGACCGGCGACACGCCGCCCGCTTTGCTGGCTTGCTACGCGGTCTTCGCGGCGCTCGGGGCGGCAGGATTGGTGCGAGTGCTGAGGAAGCGCGTCCCCGCCGCCGAACCGGAGGCTCCTGTGCCGTCGGCACCGGCTGGCTGACGGCGGGCAGGTACTTCCGACCGCTACACTCGTTCGGGTGCGCGAGGGGCATCCGTGCTGCGCACGACCACGATCACGGGACTTTCGTCAGGAGCGGGCGTCATCGACACCGGGCAGCTGATCGCGGGGCATTACCGCCTCGTCGAGCACATTGGTAGCGGTGCCATGGGCGTGGTGTGGCGTGCCGTGGACGTGCGCCTGGAGCGGTCCGTGGCGATCAAGCAGATCCTGCCGCAGCCGGGCGTCTCCGAGGCCGAACGCGACAACATGCGCCAGCGCGCCATGCGCGAGGCGAAGAACGCCGCCCGCTTCCAGCACCCCAACGCGATCGTCGTGTTCGACGTCGCCGAGCACGGCGGCGACCCGTGCCTGGTGATGGAGTACCTCAACGGCCCGAGCCTGTCCGCGGTGCTGGCCGAACAGGGCACGCTGCCGGTCGGCCAGGTCGCGCGGATCGGCGAGCAGGTCGCCGCGGCGCTCGTGGCCGCGCACCGCGCCGGGATCGTGCACCGGGACGTCAAGCCCGGCAACATCCTCATCGACGAAACCGGCACCGCGAAGATCACCGACTTCGGCATCTCGCGCGCGGCCGGCGACATGACGCTCACCCAGACCGGCCTCATCGGCGGCACCCCGGCCTACCTCGCACCCGAACTGGCCCGCGGCGCCGACCCGGTCCCCAGCTCGGACGTCTTCGCCCTCGGCGCGACGCTGTACCAGGCGATCGAGGGACAGACGCCGTACGGCAACACCACCAACCAGCTCGCGCTGCTGTACGCGGCGGCGAACGGGCAGGTCAACCCGCCGACGCAGGCCGGTCCGGCCACCGCGTTGCTGATGAGTCTGCTGCGCAGCGAGGCTTCCGAGCGGCCGAGCATGGCCGAGGCACGGGAGCGGCTGGCTCAGCTGGCGACCGGGGAACCCGCTGCGCCGCAGCAGTTGCTGTCGGGCAATCGCGGTCCGGGGAGCAACGGGTCTCGCCCGCCGTGGGCGCGCGCAGGTGCTCCGGCGGCGGCTGCCGCGGCTGCACCGAAGGCTCCGTCGAACCCGCCGCGGACGCCTACTGCGGCGTTCATGCCGATGGGGGCGCCTTCGCGTCCTGCTCCTCCGCCGAACACTCCGCCGCGTCCGCAGCCTGCGGTGCGGCCGACGCCTACTGCTGCTGCGCCGAACTACTCCGGCTCCGGGACCGGAGAGCGGGTTTCGCCCGCGGCGGCGCGGAAGAAGAAGATGGCGTTCCTCGCTGGCGGGGCCGTGGCGGTTGTCGCGGTGGCGTTGGTGGTGTTCCTGGTGTTGAGCAGCAGCCGGGACAAGGGCGGAGCTACGAATGCGCAGCCGCCTGCCCAGCCGTCCAACAGCGTGTCCCAATCAGCGTCCCCGCCAAGCAGCTCGCAAAACGCGGTTCCAGGGCTAGGCCAGACCAAGACCGACGGCAAGATCGAGTTCACCCCAGCCGGTCTGCAGGTGGTCAATTTCTACAGCTTCCCCCAGGGTGCGGCTGCGTCATGGGGCATGCTCACCCCGGCCGCGCAAAGCACTTACGGCAGCCAGTCTGACTTTAATCAGTACTGGTCCCAGTTCACGTCTGTCAGCGCCAAGAACGCGCGAGGTGCGTACAACGCGGACGGCTCCGTCACGATCACGGCTACGGTCGTGTTCCCGGATCACACTGAGGTGCGGACTTTTCGTGTCATCAGCTCGTCAGGCCAGTTGCTGATCGATTCAGCGACCAAGAGCGACCAGAACTCCCAGTAATCGTCGCGAAGCGGACTGCCGACCAGACGACCGTCCGGTCGGCAGTCCGTTCCCAACAAGATCATCGACGGAAAGCGTTTGGTTCGCAGTGTGCACCCGGCACCCCGCGATTCAGGGACAAGTCCCCCCGACGTGCAACATCACCAACCAGCGTGCACAGCTCTGCGCCTCAGATCCACGAGCAGAATAACTTCCCTCGCGATCGAACTCGGCCACTCTGCTCCTGGCGCGCCGCTGCGCAGTGAAGCTGCCGGGCGGCCAGGGTCATGAAAACTACAACGTCGACCCGCCGTAAGCGCCGGTGAGATATGAACGAAGAAAATGCACTAGACGCACTAGCCCCAGCGCTCACCCATTAACACAGGTGCCGATACCAGAAATCAACACGTGCCTATGAAATCGGATCGTATCCACACGCTCGCCCTCCCGCCCCATAGATCACCCTGATCCCAGAGGTACCCGTCGGGAGCCCGAATCGCCTGCTCGAAATTGAACCCTTGTCCCCGATTCACTGTTCCAAGCCATTGGAAGTTCACACCAGGACCACTCCGATAGTTAACATTATCGGCGATTACACAAGTGTAACTTGCCACGCGATCCGGTGCCGCATTAGCCGTTTGAACCCCTAGAAAACCGACAAAAGCAGCCGAAGTCACTACAGCTGCAATCATTCTTTGTGAAAATAAATTCATGCCACCCCTAAGTTACAACATCTTGAATCCAAGAAAATGTTACCGCCAGAAACTCTCCAAGACCAAGAAGGCATTCGAAGACCACCCGATTGCCGCATACGTGCGTTTCGTTGGTCGCGTCAAGTCAACCTGACAGGCCCGTCGCACGTTGCTCCTCAACAGCGACCCCCCTCTCGCAAGCGGTACTCCCGCCCAGTGACACTCGCCGCAGAGGTGGGTCCCCCGGGGCGAATAGCCTACCGTTGAGGCATGGCCGAGAACGGAGCTCTGCCGCCGGGCTGGAATCCTCGGTTCCACGAGGATCTGGTCGGGCTGGATCCGTACGACCCGGAGGCCCGTGCGTTCGCCGCCCATCTCGACCGGATGGAGCGCACCGGGCCGACCTTCACCGTCGAGGCGTGCCTGGACCAGGTCGCCGACTTCGCCGATTCCAGCACCCGCACCGGCGGGCTCCGCTACTGGGTGTCCGCGCTGGTCGTGGTGTTGATCGTGCTCGGGCTGCTGGTCACCGCCTGGGACATCGCGCTGCACACGGTCGCTTTTTTGTCCAGGTAGCCTGGGAAGGGTGAAAGGTATGAAACCCGTCGTCGGCACCACTCCCCGCGTGGTGAAGTCCGACCAGGAATGGCGGGAGCAACTGTCTTCCGAGGAGTACGCGGTGCTCCGGCAGGCGGGCACCGAGCGGCCGTTCACCGGCGAGTACACCGACACCAAGACCACCGGTGTGTACGAATGCCGGGCCTGCGGCGCGGAGCTGTTCCGCAGCGACACGAAGTTCGAAAGCCACTGCGGCTGGCCGTCGTTCTACGACCCGGCGGACTCCGACGCGGTGCTGCTGCGCGAGGACCGCACCATGGGCATGCGGCGCATCGAGGTGCTGTGCGCCTCGTGCCACAGCCACCTCGGGCACGTGTTCGAGGGCGAGGGCTACGCGACCCCCACGGACCAGCGGTACTGCATCAACTCGATTTCCCTGAAGCTCGTCGAGGAACCCCGCGACTGACGCCCGGGTCCCTCGAAACCGCCCTTCCCGCCCTGGGGAGGGCGGTTTTTTCATCCGGCGGCAACCCCGGCCGAGCAGGTAGCGTGGAGTCTTCATCCGGAGGGGGACCGTGATGGAGTGGACGATCGAACGCGCGCTGCCGGCCGCGCTGATCCTGGTGCTGGCGCTGGTCTGCTGGTGGCTCGGGCGGCGGACAGCCGTCCGGTTGCACCGTGGCAGGCATCCCGAAACCCGGCTGACGTCCGCGGCGCAGGTCGCGTTGCTGACGAACGGCCCGATCCGCGTCGCCGAAACGACAGTCGCCTCGATGCTGGAGCGGGAGCAGCTGCGGGCGGACTCCGTGGGCCGGCTGTACCGCACGCCGACCGAACCGTCCGACGAGCTGGGCCGGGAAGCCGCCGAGCTGGCCGGTACCGGGATCGGCATCGCGACGGTGCTGCGCGGTCTCGTCTGGGGCGACACCGTCCGCGAGATGGTCGACGACCTGACCAAGCGCGGCCTGCTCGTCGACAGCCAGGCGCTGCGGCGGGCGTGGAAGTGGACCGCGATCGGAGAAGCGGTGCTGGTGGCGGCTGGAGTAGCGGCGTTCGTCGGCGGGCTCAACGGTTTTGTGCTGATTTCGCTCCTGCTGCCGGGGTGGTTCGTGTTCAGCGCGCTGTCCCGTAACCGGGCCGCCCGGCGGATCCGGCCGACTGACGCCGGACGTGCGGCGGCCGAAGCCGCGTGGCCGGACCAGAGCCTGATCAGCGGCATGGCGGGCAGTGTCGCGGTAGGCGGGCTTTCGAATCATCCGGATCGAGAGCTGCGGGTCGCGCTGCTCCGCGGGCTCCCGGCGACCCGGCAGGCGCGGGCCGCGATCGCGGGCACCGGCGTCGCGGGCGGGTTCGCCGGAGCGGCGGGTTACTGGGGCTCCGGGGCGGGCTGCGGGTCTGGCTGCGGCGGCGGAGCGGGCTGCGGATCCGGCTGCGGCGGGTCGGGATGCGGCTCCGGATGCGGCAGCGGGTGCGGAGGCGGCGGCTGTGGCGGCGGGAACAGCTGAGCCGGGAACGAATCGGACATCCGCTGCGTCAGTTGTGCCGTCAACCTCCGGCGACCGGGCCGGTTAAGGTTCCGGCAACGCGGAAAAGAGGGGGAAACCGTGGGCGAACCGTGGGGCATTTCCGGCCCGCAATTCCTGCTGGTCTACGGGCTGGCGCTGGCCCTCGTGCTGCTGGTGCAGCTGAGCTGGCCGTCGATCGCGCGGTCCCGGCGGCGGGACGCGCCGGTCACCGTCGAGCCGTCGCTGCGGCCGGACGTCTACCAGCTCGCCTACCTCGCCGGAGGCCGGGATCGCGCGGTCGACACCGCGATCGCGACGCTGCTGGAGCAGGAACTGCTGCGGGTGAGCAGCAAGGGCAAGCTGAGCGCGATCGGCAAGCGACCGTCTCGCAAGAGGCTCGAACGCGCTGTGCACGACGCCGCACAGGGCGGCACGGCGACCGTGGCCAAGGTACGCGTGTCGCCCATGGTCCAGCCGGAAGTGGCCAAGATCCGCGAGGACCTCGAACGGCGCGGCCTGATCACCGTCGACGAAACTCTGGACAACTTCCGCACCGGCATCGTGACCGCGTACGCGGCGCTGCTGCTGATCGGCATCGTCCGCGCGGTCAACGGAGCGCAACTGGACCGGCCGATCGGCGGGCTGGTCGCGCTGCTCGTCCTGACCGGGATCCTGACCTTGATCGCGTTCGCGTCCCGGAAGCGCCCGAAGACGTCCCGGACGTCCGACGCGGGCCACGCGGTCGTCGCGCGGGCCCGTGAAGAAGCGAAAGCTGCACAGGAACGTCCTGAGGAGTTCGCCGGCACGAGCCGGAACGGCAACGGAGCGTTGTACGTCGGGGCCGCGGCGGTGGTCGCGCTCGGCGGGATCGCGTTGTACCCGGACGACGAGATGAGCGCGGCCCTGCTCAGCGGCGGAGGCAGTACCTGGGCCGGGGGCGGCGGTTCGAGCGGCGGATCGTCGTGCAGCAGCGGTGGTTCCTCGTGCAGCAGCGGGTCTTCGTGCGGCGGGGGCAGCAGTTGCGGCGGCGGGGGCGGCTGCGGCGGATAGCCGGTCGGGTTCGCGCAGCATCCGGACTGTGCGACAAGCTTGGTGCGGAAGAACGTCGTCCGGCGGCGGATACGGAGGTGAGTTCGGTGGCTGACCGGCTGGGAATCGGCATCGGCTGGCGACCCGAACTGGACCTGTCGATCGCTCGGCTGCCGGGCGTCGACTGGGTCGAGGTGGTCGCGGAGAATCTGCACGCCCCGCACCTGCCGGAAAGCCTGCTGGCGCTGAAGGACCGCGGGATGCCGGTGCTGCCGCACGCGGTGTCGCTGTCGCTGGGCGGGGCCGAACCGCTGGACACCGCGCGAGTGGAGCATCTGGCCGAACTGGCGAGGGTCCTCGACGCGCCGCTGGCCAGCGACCACGTGTGCTTCGTCCGCGCGGGCGGGCTCGACTCCGGGCACCTGATGCCGCTGCCGCGCACGCGCGAGGCGCTGGACGTGCTGGTGGTCAACGTCCGGCTCGCTCAGTCCATTGTGGACGTACCGCTCGCGCTGGAGAACATCGCCGCGCTGCTGGAGTGGCCGGAAAGCGAGCTGACCGAGGAACAGTTCCTCACCGAGCTGACCGAACGGACCGGCTGCCTGCTGATCGTCGACGTCGCGAATCTGTACGCGAACGCGCGCAACGTCGGCACCGATCCGGTGGCGTTCCTGGACGGGATTCCGTGGGAACGCCTGGCGTACGTGCACATGGCGGGCGGCGTGGAACGCGATGGGGTTTATCACGACACACACGCGCATCCGGTGCTGCCCGAGGTGCTCGATCTGCTGGCAGAACTGCGCCGGCGCACGGATCCGCCAGGCGTCCTCCTGGAGCGCGACGACGACTACCCCACCGATTCCGAACTCGCGGCCGAGCTGGTCGCATTGCGGACCGCGGTGACGCTGTGAGCCGCGAAGAGCTGGCTGCTCGGCAGGCTGCGCTGCTGGACAGCTTGCTGACCGGTGCCGAGGCTCCGTCCGGCTTCGACGCCTCTCGGTTGCGCATCGAGGCTGACGTGCTGCTCGCCAAGCGGCGCCGGCTGGTCGCGTACCTGCGGCCGGACCTTCCCGAGACGCTGGGCTCGCGGTACCGCCCGCTGTTCGACACCTACGCTGCCGAACGTCCTAAGACGACTTCGATTCGGGCGCGGGAGTATGCCGACGCGTTCGCGGAGTGGCTCGTCGCCCGCGGTGACCTGCCCAAACCCCGGCGCAGGTGGTTCCGGCGCTGAGCCTGTTCCGGTTTTGTCGGTGGTGCTGGCTACGCTGACGACATGTCTGGTTACGGCGGTGTTATCCGATCTCTGCCGGGCCGGGAGGGAGGAAACCTGTCGTGAGCGGATTCTGGGCTGCATTGAGCCCGATCTTTCTCGTCTACGTGGCCACGGCCGCGGGCGTGGTGAGCATTTTGGCCACTGGCAAGGACAAGCTGGCCAAGCAGGCGTCCGCGCCGGAGTCGGCCGCTGTGCCGCGCGATGTCTACGACGTCGCGTACTTGGCGGGCGGACGGCCTCGGGCGGTCGAGACCGCGATCGCGGCGTTGCTCGCGCGCGGTCAGTTGCAAGTCGGGCAACGGGGCGAGGTCGTCTCGACCGGTCCGCCGCCCGCGTCGCCGCCGATTGAGCAAGCGGTGCATCAGGCGGCCGGTCGCGGTCTGCTCGCGTCTTGGGTCGCGCGTTCGCCGGTGCTCAAGCCCGCGCTGCGGACACTCGAAACTGATCTGGTTCAGCGGCAGCTGGTCAGCCGGCGCAGGCCGTTGACGGGCCTCGGATACACGTTGGTCGCGGTGGGTGTGGTCGTGCTGGCGCTTGGGGTGGCTCGGCTGGTGTATGACGTCGGCCGGTCTCACCTGAACGTCATGGTGCTGCTTGTCTTCGTCGAGATCGGGCTGACGCTCTGGCTCTGCCTCGTCGGGAGCCAGCGGATCACCAAGAAGTTCGGCGAACGGAAGGTCGATTCGCTGCCGCCGACGACTGCGGGGACGACAGTGCTCGCGCAGGCCGGACAGCAGGCCGCCGGGGATCGTGGCGTGGGACCGGCCGAACTCGTCTCGCTGGGCGGGTTGGCGGCTTATCCGGACAAGCGGATCACGGGAGGGCTTATGCCGATCTAGCCGCTGCGTCGCGAGTGGCGCTTACGAGGCTGAGTGGGGTTCACGCGACCGGCGCGGCACTGCGGCATCCGTGGGGCCGGCGGAGCTTCCGGGCCCGGCACGGGCGCGGGTGAACTGGCTGTGCTCACAGGCTCGGTGGCACACGCGAAACCGACGCGGGACTTGCGGGGCTGGCGGTGCCCACGAGACCGGCTCAGGACAGCGACCTCCGCGCGACCGATGCAGGACTCGCGAGGCGGGCGGTGCCGACGAGGTCCGGACGGGGCCGTGGCATCCGCGCGGCTCGGCGCGGCACCCGCAGGACTGGCCACGCTCACGACCGGCACGGCACCTGCAGGACTAGCCACACTCGCAAAACCCGCAGCACTGCAGCACTCACACGACCCCGGCAAGGTGCCCGCGGGACTGGCGGCGCTTACGAGACTGGCTGGGGCACGACCGGCGACCACACCGCGGTGTCCGAGCCGGGCTGGTGCGACGGGTGGTCCCAGTGCGGCGGCGCGCCCGGCAGTTCTCCGGCCATCCGCACGCGGGTCATCCGGCCGAAGTCGCTGTCGACCGTCTCCGTCACGTCCGTGTAGTCCACTTCGGACGGTTCGGGATCCTTGCGGCCCAAGGAATCCAGCCACCGTCCGGTGCCGGCGAGGGAAAGCCGCGCGTGCCAGGTGCCGCCGTCGGTGACGGTGCGGCGGATCGCCGTCATGATCGCGGCGGCGGTCAGCCAGCCGGTGGCGTGGTCCAGCGCTTGCGCGGGCAGCGGAGCCGGAGCGTCGGTGGCGTACTCCTCGGCGATGCCGGACGACATCTGCACGAGGCTGTCGAAGCCGCGGCGGCGGGCCCACGGGCCGGTCCAGCCGTACGCCGACACGTCGGCCACCACGAGGCCCGGCCGCAGCTCGGCGAGCTGTTCCGGGCCGAAGCCGATCCGGGCGAGCGCGCCGGGGCGGAACGACTGGACCAGGACGTCCGCGCGGGCGATGAGCTTCTTCAGCTTCGCGCGGCCGCCTTCGGTGTCGAGCGCGACGAAGGCGGAGCGTTTGCCTTGGCCGGTATCCATGGTCAGCACCGGAATCCGGGGCAGGTGCGCGGCGCCGACGTGTAGCACGTTCGCGCCGTGCGCGGCCAGTACGCGGCCCGCGACGGGTCCGGCGAGCACGTGCGTCAGTTCCAGCACGCGGACGCCGCCCATCGGACGGTCCGAGTCGAACAGGGTGCGCTTCGGCGCGTCCCCGATCCGGTTCAGCTCCACGAGCGGCAGTTCCGCGACGGCCTGGCCTTGCGGATGCGCCAGCCAGTCCTCGCGCGAGCGCATCAACGCCGCCGCGCCGCCCGCGGTCACCACAGCGGATTCGACCTCTGCCACGGATTTCCCGGCCACGGTCTTGGTCACCGCTTCGCGGGTCGCCGGGACGCCGAGCGCCCAGCAGACCGCCGCCTCGTGCCGCGGGGTGTTGCAGTGCAGCTTGATCCAGCCGTCGGCGGCGCGGTAGTCGCCCGCGATGGGGCCCCAGGGGCTCGGCCCGGGCTCGCCGTCGATGCGCAGCAGGTGCTCGCTGCGGAACGCGGCAGCAGCGTGCCGGGTGTCGACCGACACCGTTCCGGGATCGATGCCGCGCAGCCGCAGCAGTTCGCCGGCCGACAGCGTGGCCGCGGCGATGCTGGCGGTCGCCATGGCGGGGACCCGGAAGTGCCCGGGCAGCACGGATTCGTCGCCGGTCAAGGACACGGCGGGCAACGGTTCCCCGGCGAGCGACTGCCAGGCCCCGGCGAGTACGTCCTGCACCGGCGGTTACGGCAGAGCCGCGACGAGTTCGGCGGGCGGCACCTTCGTGCCGGTGTAGAACGGGATCTCGACGCGCACGTGGCGACGGGCCTCGGTGTTGCGCAGGTGGCGCATCAGGTCGACGATCCGGTGCAGTTCGTCGGCCTCGAAGGCGAGGATCCACTCGTAGTCGCCAAGCGCGAACGACGCGACGGTGTTGGCGCGCACGTCCGGGTAGTCCCGCGCTTCCTTGCCGTGGTCGGCCAGCATCTTGCGGCGTTCCTCGTCGGGCAGCAGGTACCAGTCGTAGGACCGGACGAACGGGTACACGCAGACGTACTTGCGTGCCTCCTCGCCGGCCAGGAACGCGGGCACATGGCTCTTGTTGAACTCGGCGGGCCGGTGCAGCGCGGTCTGGCTCCAGACCGGCGTGGACGCGCGGCCGAGCGGCGTGCTCCGGAACCCGGTGTAGGCGGCCTGGACCTGTTCGATCTCCTCGGCGTGCCACCAGATCATGTAGTCCGCGTCGGCGCGGAGGCCAGACACGTCGTACACGCCCCGAACGACGACGCCCTTGGCTTCGAGCCCGTCGAGGTACTCGGCCGTCTCTCGGCCCGCGGCACCGCGGTCCTCCCCCAACTTCCCCGGTTCGATCCGGAAGACCGACCACATCGTGTAGCGGATCGTGTCGTTGAGTTCGTTGTAATTCAGCCGCGCCATGACTCCATCCTGGCACTCCTCGCGCGGCGATCGCCACGGGGCTCCGTCACACGAAGAGCTGCTCCGCGATCCGGCGAGCCGCGGCGTCTGCCGTGGCCACGCAGGCGGGCAGGCCGACTCCGTGCAGCGTGGCGCCCGCCACGGCCAAGCGCGGGACGTCCGCCACGGCCGTCTCGATCCGCGCCACCCGCTCCAGGTGCCCGGGGCCGTATTGCGGGAGGCCGCCGCCCCAGCGCGTCACCAGGGTGTCGATCGGCGTCGCGGTGACGCCGGCGAGCCGGGCCAGATCCGTGCGGACCGCGGCGACCAGCGAATCGTCGTCGCCGTTCAACGCGCCGGGCTCGCCGAACCGGCCGACCGAACCGCGCACGAGCACCGGTCCGGCCTCGCCCAGGTGCGCCCATTTGTTTGACGAAAACGTGAACGCCTTGGACGCGTACGGCACGCCTTCCTCGTCCTGCTCCCCCGCGCCGATGAGGATTCCGGACGCGTCGGGCAGCTCCGTGCCCGGCGGGAACGCGAAGGCGACCACCGCCATCGACGCCAGTTCGACCTCGCCGAACGCGGTCGACGCCACCGGGGCCACGCCGTCGAGCAGTTTCCGCGCCGCCGGGGCGGGCACCGCGAGCAGCACTGCATCCGCGTCTACTGGACTGTCGGCAGGCGCGTGCGATGGCGCGGCCGCACCGAATTCGAGACGCCAGCCGGACGGCGTCCGCGTCAGCGCGCGGACCGTCGACGAAGTGCGCAGCTCAGCACCGGACAGCTCCAGCAAGCGGTCGAGCAATCCCCGCAAGCCGCCGATGAGACTGCCGAAAACCGGTGCGGTGCCCGGCGTTTTCGGCAGAAGCGAGGAGGCGGCCTCGGTGAGCGAAGCCGCTCCGCCCTCGATCGCGTTGGCCAAGCCGGGCATCGTCGCGCGGAGGCCCAGACCGTCGGCACCGCCCGCGTACACGCCGCCCAGCAGCGGGTCGACCAGGCGGTCCACCAGCTCGTCCCCGAACCGCGTGCGCAGCAGCGGGCCGAGCGGCACGTCGCCGGAGCCCAGCTCGACCGGGCCGAGCGAAGTTTCTTTCTCGACCGCGCGCCGTCCGTCCTCGGACAGCACGCCCGCGACCGAGTCCGCCGACGCCGGCACTCCCATCACGGTGCCGGGCGGCAAGCTCTGCACCGAACCGCCAGCATGGATTTTCGCGCGCGCCTTCGTCGGATGCACCAGGCGATCGGCGAGGCCGACCTCCTCGACCAGCGAGACCAGCTCGGGCCGCCGAGCTAGGAACGCTTCGGCTCCGACGTCGTAGCTGACTCCGCCGACCTCTGCCGTGCGCAGCTTCCCGCCGATCGCCGCCGTGCTCTCGAAAACGGTGATCGTCACCCGGTCGCCGAGCAGCCGGCGCAGCCGGTACGCCGCGGCCAGCCCGGAGATCCCGCCGCCGACGACCGCGACGTGTTTCACAGCGAGTGCACCAGGTCGACGACGCGCTTGAGCACCTCCGGGTCCACGCCCGGCAGCACGCCGTGGCCGAGGTTGAACACGTGCCCGCGGGCGGCGCGGCCCTCCTCGACGATCCGGCGCACCTCGGCCTCCAGGACCGGCCACGACGCGTACAGCAGCGCCGGGTCGAGGTTGCCCTGCACCGACACCTTGCCGCCGAGCCGGCGGACCGCGACGTCGAGCGGAATCCGCCAATCGACGCCGACCACGTCCGCGCCCGCCTCGCGCATCGCGCCGAGCAGCTCGCCGGTCCCGACGCCGAAGTGGATCCGCGGCACGCCGTACTCCCCGGCCGCGGCCAGCACGCGAGCCGAATGCGGCAGCACGAACTCGCGGTAGTCGCGCTCGGACAGCGCTCCGGCCCACGAGTCGAACAGCTGCACCGCGTCGACGCCCGCGTCGAGCTGGGCGCGCAGGAACGTGGCAGCGATGTCGGCGAGGCGCGCGGCGAGGTCGTGCCAGACCTCGGGCTGCGAGTGCATCAGGGCTTTGGTGTGCTCGTGGTTGCGGCTCGGGCCGCCCTCGATCAGGTAGCTGGCCAGCGTGAACGGCGCGCCCGCGAACCCGATCAGCGGCGTTTCGCCGAGCCGCTCCACCAGCAGCCGGACCCCCTCGGCGACCTTCCCGACCTGTTCCGGTTCGAGCTTCGGCAGCGCGCGCACCGCGTCCGCGTCGCGCACCGGCGAGGCGACGACCGGGCCGGTGCCGGGGACGATGTCGATGTCGACGCCGGCCGCCTTGAGCGGGACGACGATGTCGCTGAACAGGATCGCCGCGTCGACGCCGTGCCTGCGGACCGGCTGCAGCGTGATCTCGGCGAGCATCTCCGGGTCGAAGCACGCGTCGAGCATCGGCACGCCCTCGCGCAGCGCGCGGTACTCCGGCAGCGAACGGCCGGCCTGGCGCATGAACCACACCGGGACGTGCGCGGGCCGCTCCCCGCGCGCGGCGGCGAGGAAAGCCGAGCCGGGCAGGGCGCGACGGGGCGAGACGGACGGGGCGCCGACGGGCGCGGACGAAACCTGAGGCACGAACCCCATGGTCCCACGCGGGTCCGACAGTCTCGGGCCGCCCCGTGCCCAACTGGCCCGGCACCGCCTTTCGCGGCGGTTGCGCTTGCGGCGGGGTCCCGCCCCATCGAGCCTGGTCCCTGCGGCCGCGGTGGCATTCCGCACCCGACGCGCCTGGCCTCGCAGCCGCAGCGGCATCCCGCGCCCATCGAACCCAGTCTCCCGCAGTCGCGGCGGCATTCCGCTCCGAATTCGGGATCTCGCGCTCAGTTCTACTGTCGGTTTCGCTGCGCACGACGCCCTCAGCCGCGCGAGATGCACCCAGCACCTGATCCGGCGCGGCCCCGAGGACATCGCCAGCCCGGCATCACGGCCCGCCAAGACCGGCACGGAACCCCCGCACCCGAGGGCGGCCGGAGCGTTCCCCGGGTCGCGGCTGGGTCTCGCTCGGCGCGCCTGCGTCCGCAACGGGGCGTCGCCGCCCTACAGTCGGTGCGTGACCGCGATGACGCCAGTGCCCGATCTTTTCCGCGAAGCCGTCGCGGCGCTGCAAGCCGTCCGGCCGCGCCCGGAGATCCGCCTGGAGACGATGCGCGCGCCGCAGCGGCTCGCGCCGTGGTCCTACGCGTTGAGCTGCGAGGTCTCCGGACCCGCCGACGTGCTGGCGTCCGGCAGGCTGGTGCTGCTGCACGACCCGGACGGCCAGGAGGGCTGGGACGGCGTGCTGCGGCTGGTCATGTACGTGCGCGCCGAACTCGACCGCGAACTGGCCACGGACCCGTTCCTGCCCGCGGTCGGCTGGTCCTGGCTGACCGACGCGCTGGAAGCCTCCGGGGCGTCGTGGAAGGCGCTCGGCGGCACGGTCACCGAAACGTCCTCGGCCCGGTTCGGCGACATCTCCGGCCCGGCCCGCACCGACGACCTCGAACTGCGGGCGTCCTGGACCCCGACCGACGCCGCGCTCGGCCCGCACGGGCTCGCGTTCTGCCAGGTGATGGCGAGCGTCGTGGGGCTGCCGCCGGTCGGCGTCACGCTGTTCGAGCAGCGGCAGAGCTCCTGATTTCCTAAGTTCACCCGGTCGGGCAGCGCCTTGGCGGCGTTTGCACGCGCACGAACGCGCCTTCGCGGGCGGCTTCGCGCCCCCGGACCGCTCCGCGGCGATCTTCGGCGGGGCTTCCGCACGACTCCGGCCGACCATCCATTGTGGACCGCAGAGGGCACTGCTCCGGATGCCGCACGTTCGTGGCCGGGCGTGATCACAGCCAGTGAACCCCCGGTCACCAGCCTCGACGCGGTTCCGGAGCCCAATTCAACGCCTCCGCCGCCGCATCGACGGACAGGCGGAGTGCGCGGCGAAACGTGAAAGAAAATGATCTTGCCCCGGCGGGGGCGCATTTCCGGCTCCGGACCGCCGGGGCGGCGGCCCCGCTCCGGCAGCACCCGCAGGTGCACGGGTCATCTGCACGCCCGTTTCAATGCCGGTAACTCAGGTGCATCGCGGCCCGGTCGCCAGTCGTTAACAAGACTCCGAGCGTTAGTCCGATCGTGTTACAACGACCTCGCTGAGTGACGAACTGTTTCGGATAGATACCCATTCGATCCCCCCGCAACGGCGTCGGGGCGGCTACAGTGCCTGGGACGACACCACTTTCGGTCTAAAGCTGGCGCGGCTGAACGGCCGAAGGTCCCGGTGCCGGTCGGGGGGCACGACCGACTCCAGGGAGGTAGTGACGTGGCTACCGTCGGCTTATCTCAGGCCGTCCGATCCACGCCAGCCGGTGCTTTGCCGGCGAGCATGGTTCCGCACCCGCGGGAAGAGCTTTTTTCCGTGTTGGTGGTCGATGACCACCCGCTGTTGAGGGAGGCAATCGCAGCACGACTCGCACAGATGGGTGCGGGCACCGTCCACGAAGCCGCCACGGTGGCCGAGGCGAGGGCGCGAGCACAGGCCACCGGCCCGTGCGACCTGGCGATCCTCGATCTCGGACTGCCGGACGGCAGCGGCATCGAACTGGTTACGGAACTCCGTAGCCACGGCTGGCCGCGCGTGGTGGTCCTGGCATCCTCCGACGACCCGTACGCGGTGCGCTCCGCGTTCCAGGCCGGAGCTCAGGCGTACCTGCTGAAGTCAGCGTCGCCGGTGGTGGTCACCGACGGCGTGCGCCGGGTTCTCGAAGGCGGCGTCTACGCCGACCCGAGCGTGGCCCCGGTCCTGGCGACCGGCACGCGAGTGGCGGGCACCGACAACACCCCGCGCGAGCTGTCGGCTCGCGAGGTGGAGGTGCTCCAGCTCGTCGCGGACGGGCAGTCGAACAAGGAGATCGGGGAGGAGCTTTCCCTCTCCGCGCTCACCGTCAAGTCCCACCTGTCCCGCATCGGGCGCAAGCTCGGCACGGGCGACCGGGCGCAGATGGTCGCGCTGGCGATGCGAGCCGGCGTGATCCGCTGACGACGACGAACCACGTCCCTGCGGGGCGGGCGGACCAGGCGCGGTCCACCCGTCCCGTAGGGTCGTCGGACATGGGAACTGCACAGGCGGACGGAGCCCGGACCGGAGACGAGACCACCGAGAACTCCGGAACGCCGGTGCTGCTCCGCGAACCCGCCGAAGGCACCCCGCCGGTGGTGGCCGATCCGACCGCGCTCGCGCAGGCGTGCGCGCGGCTCGCCGCGGGCACGGGCGCTGTCGCCGTCGACACCGAACGGGCGTCGGGCTACCGGTACTGGCCCAAGGCCTATCTCGTCCAGCTGCGCCGCGAAGGTTCCGGCACGGTGCTGATCGATCCGATCGCGCTCGCCGACGACCTCGCCCCGCTGCGGGACGTCCTCAACGACACCGAGTGGGTGCTGCACGCCGCTTCCCAGGATCTGCCGTGCCTGGCGGAACTGGACCTGCGCCCGCGGTCGCTGTTCGACACCGAACTGGCCGGACGGCTGGCCGGGTACGAACGCGTCGCGCTGGGCACGCTCGTGGAGCTGCTGCTCGGGTACACGCTCGAAAAGGGGCACAGCGCCGCGGACTGGTCGAAGCGGCCGCTGCCGGTCGACTGGCTCAACTACGCCGCTCTCGACGTCGAGCTGCTCAACGAACTGCGCGCGAAGCTCGAAGCCGAGCTGGCGGCGCAGGGCAAGCTGGAGTGGGCGCAGCAGGAGTTCGAGGCTGTTCGCACCGCTCCCCCGCCCGCGCCGCGCGCGGAGCCGTGGCGCCGGACGTCCGGCGTGCACAAGATCCGCAGCCCGCGCGGCCTCGCCGCGGTGCGGGAGATGTGGCAGGCACGCGACGAACTGGCCCGCAAGCGCGACCGCGCGCCGAGCCGCATCCTGCCCGACAGCGCGATCGTCAACGCGGTGACCTCGGACCCGAAGACGGTCGAGGAGCTGCAGGCGCTGCCGGTGTTCAGCGGACGGGTGCAGCGCAAGTACACGGCGAGCTGGCTGCGGCATCTGCAGGCGGCGAAAGCGCTGCCCGCGAGCGAACTGCCGAGCCCGAGCCAGCCCTCCGACGGTCCGCCTCCGGTGAACCGGTGGGCCGACAAGGACCCCGACGCCGCCGCCCGGCTCGCCGCCGCGCGGGCCGCACTGGCCACGATCGCGGAGGACCGCAAGCTGCCGGTCGAGAACCTTCTGCTGCCGGACCTGGTCCGGCGCACCTGCTGGCGGCCGCCGGCCGACCTCTCGGAGGATTCGGTCGCGGAGACGCTGCGGGCAGGCGGAGCGCGGCCGTGGCAGGTGGAGCTGACCGCGGCGGCGCTGAGCAAGGCGTTGCACAGCACGGCTTCCTGACGCGCCGCCGGGTGGTTCAGACCTCTAGTTGAGGTTTAGACCTTCGCACGCGCGTCCTGAGGTTCGCACCTCAGGAGCGGCGACGCGTCGGCCGGCGATACCCGAGCGACCGCGCCACGCCGGTCGCCGTCGTGACCACCGCGGGCACCAGATGCGCCACCGACGTGGTTTCCCGGCGGCCCACGACCGCGACGGCGGCGGTGACCCGGGCGGAAGCGTCCCGGATCGGGGCGGCGACCGCGACCGCGTCGTCGGCGAGCTGGCGGTCGGCGACGCAGTAGCCGGTGCGGGCGATGTCGGCGAGCTCGGCGCGCAGGGTGCCCGGATCGGTCGTGGTGTGCTGGGTTTCCGCCGCGATCGGGCTGGTCAGCGCGGATTCGCGGGTCTCGGCGGCGGCGTGCGCGAGCAGCACCCGGCCGGTGGCGGTGGTGGTCGCGGGCAGGCGGCTGCCGGTCGTGGTCAGGATGCCGACCGAGCGGTGCCCGGCCAGCCGGGCCAGGAACACGACATCGGTTCCGTCCAGTACGGCCAGGTGCACGTTTTCGCCGGTCGCGTCGAACAAATCGCCCAGGTACGGCAGGGCGATCTCGCGCATCGACGCCCGGGCCAGCGACAGCGAGCCCAGCTCCCACAGTTTCAGGCCGAGGTGGTAGCCGCCGTCCTCGTCGCGGGTCAGCGCTCCCCATTCGGCCAGCTCGCCGACCAGCCGGTGCGCCGTGCTCAACGGCAGGCCCGCGGCTTGGGCGATCTCGGTCAGGGAAAGCACCGGTGTCTGAGCGCTGAAGCAGTCCAGCACCGACAGCAGCCGCGCCGCCGCGGTGGGTCTGGCTTCCATGTGGCGGAAGTCTGATTGAGGCCGGGCCGCGACGCAAGCGACACTGCGGGCGTGGGTCGGCCAAGCGAGAAACACAGCGAGTCGGTTTTGATCACGGGGGCGGGATCGGGTCTCGGGCTGGGAGCGGGACTGACGCTCGCGGCGCGCGGGCACCGGGTGTTCGCCACTGTCGAACGGGACGACCAGGTGGAGCCGACGCGGGCGGCGTTCGCCGAGCGCGGGCTCGCCGCGGAAGTCTCCCGGCTTGACCTGCTCGACCCGGCTGATCGCGAAGCGGCCGCAGCGATCGACGCGTCGGTTTTGCTCAACAACGCCGGATTCGGCGCGGAAGGTCCGCTGCTGCGCACGGATTCCGCAGTGGTCCGGAAAACGTTCGAGGTCAACGTCTTCGGCACGCTCGAGCTGACCCGGCTGGTCGCCGACCGGCTCGTCGCGGCCGGGCGCGGCGGGCGGATCGTGTTCGTGACGTCGGTGGCCGGGCTGTTCGTCGCGCCCGGCGCGGGTGCGTACGGGGCCAGCAAGTTCGCCCTCGAAGCCATGGCACAGGCGGTCCGCCAGGAACTGCGGCCGCACGGAATCGAAGTCCGGGTTGTCGAACCCGGACCGTTTTCCACTGGGTTCAACGAAAAACTCGTGGAGAACGCGCCCGCGTCCGACCACGACTTTTCGGATTTCCTCGCCATGCAGCGCGATCCGGCTTCGGCGATCGAGACGATCGCGAGGGTGGCGGTCGAATCCGGGCCGTACCGGACGATCGTGCCGGCGGAGTTCGGGGCGATCGTGCGCGAGCAGCAAGATCGGCTTTGGGAGCAGACCGACCTGGTCGGCCCGTGAGAAGGTGCGACAGCACACCAGCACGAGACAGGAGCACATGAAAGTGAAGATCGCGGTTCTCGGGGGCGGACACGGTTCCTGGGCCACGGTGGCGGAACTCGCCGAGCACGGCCACGAAGTGCGCTGGTGGCGGCGGAACGCCGAGGCGCTGGAAGCGGTTCGCACGGCCGGGGCGGTGGACGTCCGGGACTACCGAGGTTCCCGATCGGTGCCGGTGGGCGACGGCGCCGGGGAGATCAACCCGGTGGCCGACCTCGCCGAAGCGGTGCGCGACACGGCGCTGATCGTGATCCCGCTGCCCTCGACCACGCACGACGACCTGGCTCCCCAGCTCGCTCCGCTGCTGAGCGAAGGCCAGGTGGTGTTCCTGCCGCCGGGCACGTTCGGTTCGATGGTGTTCGCCAAGGCCGTCGCCGCGGCGGGCGGGAGCCCGGAGATCGCGTTCGCCGAAGCCGGGACGCTGCCGTACCTCGCGCGTCGGCACGGCGACGCCGAAGTGGTGATCAGCGGGTACGCGACCCGTCTGCCGACCGGGGTTTTCCCGCTGCGGCTGACCGAAAGCGCGTTCAAGACGCTGCGCGAGGCCTACCCGAGCGTCGAGGACGCGGGCGACGGGCTCAGCGGAGCGCTGATGAACGCGGGCCCGATCATCCACCCGCCGTTGATCACGATGAACGCCGGTCCGCTGGAGCATTTCGCCGCCTGGGACATCCACAACGAGGGCACCCAGCCGTCGATCCGCCGGGTCACCGACGCGCTCGACGCCGAACGGGTCGCCCTGCGCGAAGCGTTCGGCTACGGCGCACCGCATTTCCCGCTGGCCGACCACTACGCCACCGACGGCGAGGAGTGGATGTACGGCCGCGCGGCGCACGAGAGGCTGACCGACAGCGGCGACTGGCGCGAGAAGATCGACCTCCACGCGCACCGGTACATGGTGGAAGACACCCGGCTCGGGCTGTCGCTCCTGGTGTCCGCGGGCCGCTGGGCCGGGGTGCCGACGCCGGTCGCGGAAGGCCTGCTGGCTCTGGGTTCCGCGATCACCGGCCGCGACTTCTACGCCGAGGGCCGGACGTTCGAGAACCTCGGCCTTGCCGGTCTCGACCGCGCCGGTCTGACCAAGCTGCTCCAGAACGGAGTCCAGTCGTGATCGCCATCGTCGGCGCCGGGCGGATGGGCGAGGGCATCGCGCTGGCCTTCCTCGCGGCGGGACATCCGGTGCTGCTCGCGGACGTCAAAGACCGCACGGAGGAAGAACGTCAGCTCCGGCGCGACGAGGTCCGCAAGCGCCTCGCCGACCGGCTGCGCGCGATGTTCGGCCACGCGGACGCGCTGGAAAGCCTGACGCTGGGCGACCGTTCGGCGAAGGAACTCGCCGACGCGACCGTGGTGTTCGAGGCCGTGCCGGAGGTCATGGACGTCAAGCGCGAGGTGTTCGGCTGGCTCGGCTCGCAGGTGCCCGAGTCGGCGGTGCTGGCTTCGACGACGTCGACCTTCCTGGTCACGCAGATCGCGGAACTCGCCGACCGGCCGGAGCGGGTCGTCAACGCGCACTGGCTCAACCCGGCCGAACTGATGCCGCTGGTCGAGGTCAGCCGGAGCGACGACACCGATCCGGCGGCGGTCGACCGGCTCGTGGAGCTGCTGCGCGAAATCGGCAAGGTGCCGGTGGTGTGCGGGCCCGCCGCCGGGTACATCGTGCCGAGGCTGCAGGCGCTGCTGATGAACGAGGCGGCGCGGATGGTCGAGGAAGGCGTGGCCGGCGCCGCCGAGATCGACCTCGCGGTCCGCGCCGGGCTCGGGCCGCGGTTTTCCGTGCTGGGACCGCTGGAATTCATCGACTGGGGCGGCGGCGACATCCTGTACTACGCCTCGCGCTACCTGACCGGAGAACTCGGCGAACGGTTCCAGGCGCCCGCGATCGTCGAGGAGAACATGACCGGCCAGCGGCGAGGTCTCCAGGACGGGGCCGGGTTCTACCGCTTCGACCCGGCCGGGGTGCCGGAGTACCGGGCGGCGCGGATGCGGGAGTTCGAGGAGATTTTCCGGCTGCGCGAACCGCATTTGCGGGACGGGACGCCGGTTCCGGTGCGTCCGGAAGACGATTCGGCGGAGTGAGCTTCGACGGCCGCGGGTTCAGGCCCGCGGCCGTCGGCACTCTGCCAGCCATCCGGTCGCCTCGGCAGCTTGCTCGCGCAACGGAGCGATCGCCTTCGCTAGGTCCCGCCAGCTCTGCGCTGTCTGGCCACACGCCAGATGCACTCACGCGGCAAGGATATTCGGCCCGCGCGGACCGAAGGAATCCGTCAGTGCGGGCACGAGACCCGCGTAGTGCCTCTCCGCAGCTGACCAGTCCGCCCGCCCCGCGGCTCAGTCCTTCTTCAACCACCCGGAAACTTCGACGACATCCGGATGCTTCGGACCAAAGGCCTCCGTCAACCCCGCCGCGACCGCCGCCAGCTCACGATCCGCCTCCTCGTCCCGGCCGCGTTCCCGGGCGACCCGGGCCAAAGTCGCCCGGGCACCGAGCTTCAGCGGATGCTCGTCCGGCAGCCCGTCAGCCGACACGAGTTCTCCAGCCAACGTCTCCGCCGCGTCGAGCTGGCCGCTTTCCAGGTACGCGCGCGCCAGCTCGCCCGCCGCGCCCCACTGTTGCGCCGCCGGTTGCGCGGACAGCACGGCGCGGTACAGCTCAGCCGCTTCCGCGGGCTCCCCCGCCCGCAACAGCACTGCCGCGAGCACCTCCACGAACTCCGGCGTGCGGTACTGCTCGGCGAGTTCCCTTGCCTTGTACTTGACCATCTCCGCCTCGCCGCGTTCCGCTCGGATCAGCAGGCCGACCGCAGCGGCCTGGTCGCGTTCGCGGTCGTCTCGCGGCTTGCGGGACAGGCCGGAGTTCAGACCGGCTGCCTCGTCGTAGCGGCCCAGCGTCCGCAGCACGCTCACCTTCCGGCGGGCAGCCGCGATGGTCAGCTCGTGGTACTCCCCGAACTTGTCCACGCACGCGTTCAGGTGCCTGCTGAGCACGTCCAGCGCCTCGTCGTACTCCCCGGACAGCGAGTACATCTCCGCCAGCACCAGCTGGGCCTGCATGGTGGCGGGGTCGTCGAGTCCGATGGCCGCCTCGTAGATGTCCACTGTGGACTCCATGAGGTGCACCGCGTCCTCGACCTGGCCCAGCGCGGCTTTGGCCATGGCCAGGTTGAGCCACGCGCCGAGCGTGCCCGGATGCTGCTCGCCGTCGACCCGCACCTGAGCGTCGGCGAGTTCGGCGTAGTGCTCCTCCGCCGCGGGCCAGTCTCCGGTTTCCACCAGCAGCACGCCGAGCCGGTGGCGCATCGCGAGGATGTCCGGGAGCTCCGGATCCGCGGCCTTCGCCAGTTTCTTGCGCAGCCGCGCGATTTCGTTCGCCGGGTTCGCCCGGAAAAGCGCCATCGCCGTCCCCCGTCCGGTTGGTGCGTTCGCCCCAGTGTGCCCGAGGCCACTGTTTCCCCGAGAGTGTGCCGTCCCCCACTCGACCGGGCCACTCCCCTGGTTACCCACGGGTAACAAGGGCTAGGGTGCGGGGCAGGAACACTTTCGACCTCAGGAGCATTCGTGGCCGCACCAGCTACGCCGCCGCTCGCGCCCACCGCGCGAGGGGTGCGCAACGTCGTCTTCGTCGAAGGGGTACGCACGCCCTTCGGCAAGGCGGGCGACAAGGGCATGTACGCCGGGACCCGGGCGGACGACCTCGTCGTCAACGCCATCCGCGAGCTGCTGCGGCGGCATCCGGAGCTGCCGCCCGAGCGCGTGGACGAGGTGGCGATCGCCGCGACGACGCAGATCGGCGACCAGGGCCTGACCATCGGCCGCACCGCCGCGCTGCTCGCCGGGCTGCCGAAGTCCGTGCCGGGCTTCGCGATCGACCGGATGTGCGCGGGCGCGATGACCGCCGTCACCACCACCGCGAGCGGCATCGGCTTCGGCGCGTACGACATCGCCATCGCCGGCGGCGTCGAGCACATGGGCCGCCACCCGATGGGCGAGGGCGTCGACCCGAACCCGCGCATCATCGCGGACAAGCTGGTCGACCCGACCGCGCTCGTGATGGGCCAGACCGCGGAGAACCTGCACGACCGGTTCCCGGAGATCACCAAGGAGCGCACGGACGCGTTCGCCGCGCGCAGCCAGGAAAAGTACGCCGAGGCGGTCAAGACCGGGAAGATCGGCCCGGAACTGGTGCCGGTCGCCACGCGCAGCAAGGAACTCGGCTGGGGCCTCGCGACCGAGGACGAGCCGCCGCGCCCGGGCACGACCGTCGAGCAGCTGGCCAAGCTGAAGACGCCGTTCCGTCCGCACGGCCGGATCACCGCGGGCAACGCGGCCGGCCTCAACGACGGCGCGACCGCGGCGATCCTCGCCGACGAGGACACCGCGCGCGAGCTGGGCCTGCCGATCGGGATGCGGCTGGTCGGCTACTCCTTCGCGGGCGTCGAGCCCGAGGTGATGGGCATCGGCCCGGTGCCGGCCACCGAGAAGCTGTTCAAGCGCACCGGTCTGTCCATTGAGGACATCGGGCTGTTCGAGATCAACGAGGCGTTCGCGGTGCAGGTGCTCGCGTTCCTCGACCACTTCGGCATCGCCGACGACGACCCGCGAGTCAACCAGTGGGGCGGCGCGATCGCCTGCGGACACCCGCTGGCCTCCTCCGGCGTGCGGCTGATGACGCAGCTCGCGCGCCAGTTCGCCGAGCGCCCCGACGTGCGCTACGGCCTCACCACGATGTGCATCGGCATCGGCATGGGCGGCACCGTGATCTGGGAAAACCCGGCCTACAACGGCTCTGAGGGGGCGAAGTAATGACTTTCACCGCTGAAGAGGCGAAGGCCGCGTTCCCGGACGAGGTCGTGACGAACGCGGTCACCAACCTGGTCAAGGTTCCCGGGCTGGACAAGCCGGTCGCACTGATCACTTTGGACAACGGCCACGACCACACCCGGCCGAACACCTTCGGCCCGCAGGGTCTCGTGGCGCTGAACTCCGCGCTGGACGAGGCGTTCGCCGCCGAGCCCGCCGCGATCGCGGTGACCGGCAAGCCGTTCATTTTCGCCGTCGGCGCGGACCTTTCCGGCGTCGAGGCGGTGTCGGACCCGAAGCTGGCGCGCGAGATCGCGCAGACCGGGCACGACGTGTTCCGCAGGCTCACCGAGTCGAAGATCCCGACGTTCGGGTTCGTCAACGGCGCGGTCATGGGCGGCGGGCTCGAACTCGCGCTGTCGTGTCACTACCGGACGCTGTCGGAGAACACCGCGGCGATCGCGTTCCCCGAGGTGTTCCTCGGCCTGTTCCCGGGCTGGGGCGGCACGCAGCTGCTGCCGAACCTGATCGGCCCGGACGCCGCCGTCACCGTGATCATCGAGAACGCGCTGGCGCAGAACAAGATGCTGAACGTGCGCAAGGCCGCCGAACTCGGCATCGTCGACGAGGTCTTCGGTTCCGCGGACTACCTGGAGCAGTCCCTGCTGTGGCTGGCGAAGGTCGTCAACGGCGAGATCACCCCTGCTCGCCGGGAAATCGACCGCGGCGCGGAGTGGGACGCGGCGATCGCGCGTGCCAAGTCCATCGTGGACGGTCGCACGCACGGTGCTTCGCCGGGCGCGACCAAGGCTGTCGAGCTGCTGGAGCTGGCGCGGGAGAACGATCTCGACCGCGGCTACGCGGCGGAGACCGACGGGCTCGCCGAGCTGCTGATGTCGGACGTGCTGCGCGCCGGGCTGTACTCGTTCAACCTGGTCAACAAGCGGGCGAAGCGTCCGGCCGGCGCGCCGGACAAGTCGTTGGCGCGCAAGGTGAACAAGGTTGGCATTGTCGGCGCTGGCCTGATGGCCAGCCAGCTGGCGCTGCTGTTCGTGCGCCGCCTGAAGGTGCCGGTGGTGCTCACCGACGTCGACCAGGCCCGGATCGACAAGGGCGTGGGCTACGTCCACGAAGAGATCGACAAGCTGCTGGCCAAGAAGCGGGTGTCCCCGGACGGCGCGAACCGGCTGAAGGCTTTGGTGACCGGATCGCTCGACAAGGCCGCGTTCGCCGACGCGGACTTCGTGATCGAGGCCGTTTTCGAAGAGCTGGGCGTGAAGCAGCAGGTGTTCGCCGAACTGGAGCAGCACGTCTCCCCCGAGGCGATCCTGGCCACGAACACCTCGTCGCTGTCGATCACCGCGATGGCCTCGAAACTCCAGCACCCGGAGCGCGTGGTCGGCTTCCACTTCTTCAACCCGGTGGCCGTGCTGCCGCTGCTGGAGATCGTGCGCGGCGAGAAGACCGACGACGCGGCGCTGGCGACCGCGTTCTCGGTCGGCAAGCAGCTGAAGAAGTCGAGCGTGCTGGTGAAGGACGCGACGGCGTTCGTCGTGAACCGGCTGCTGCTGCGCTTCCTCGGCGAGGTGCTGGTGGCGGTGGACGAGGGCACGCCGTTCGAGGTGGCCGACTCCGCGCTGGAGCCGCTGGGCCTGCCGATGTCGCCGCTGAACCTGATGCAGCTCGTCGGTCCGGCGATCGCGCTGCACGTCGGCGAGACGCTGCACGGCTCGTTCCCGGATCGCTTCACCGTGAGCGAGAACCTGGACCGGTTCGTGAAGGCGGGCAAGAAGGGCGTCTGGACCTGGGACGCGACCGGCAAGCCGTCGGTCGACCCGGAGGTCGCCGAACTGTGGAAACAGGGCGACAAGCCCTCGACTGCCGAGCAGGTCCGCGACCGCGCGCTGAACGCGATCGCGGAGGAGGTCCGGATCATGCTCGACGAGGGTGTGGTCGCGGAAGCCCAGGACATCGACCTGTGCCTGATCCTCGGCGCGGGCTGGCCGTTCTGGCTGGGCGGCATCACGCCGTACCTCGACCGGGCGGGCGTGTCGGAGCGGGTCAACGGCAAGCCGTTCCTCTCTCAGGGAGTCGCTTCGGTTCCGGCGTAACGCACTGACGAAGCCGCCCCGTGCTCTGCGCGGGGCGGCTTCGTCGTGAACCGGCCCACACCGAGCGCTTCGTTACCTTCTGAGCACCAGCCGTTCATCGCCGCCCCATAGCGTCCTGCCGAATCATCGGAGCAGGTCAGGAGCAGGATGAACAGCACGAACCCGGACGGCGTCGGCCGTCGCGGATTCTTGAAGCGCGCGGGGCTGGCCGGTGCTGTCGCGGCCGGGGCCCCGGTGCTGGCCTCGGGCCAGGCCGACGCGACAGGCCTCGATCTCGGCGTCGATCTCGACTGGTTGTTCGGCCGCCGCTACCAGTGGGTCGTCGGCGACCATCACACGCACAGCCAGTACTCGTACGACGCGATGTACACCATCGACCGGATCGCCGCCGGAGCGCGCGAGCACGGCGCGAAGTGGATCGTCTTCACCGATCACGGGCACGCGACGCACGAGAAGTCGTCGGTCGAGCCGACCAGCCGCGACGTGCTCGCCGCGCAGCGGAGGCACCCGGATCTGCTGCTGTGGCAAGGCATGGAGTGGAACGTGCCAGGCGCGGAGCACGCCACGCTGTTCTTCCAGGCCGGCCGCGACCAGGCCGCCGTGCTGCGCGAATTCGAGCGCGGTTTCGACTGGCGGCTGACGGGTTCCGAATCCTCCAGCCCGGAGCACGAAGAGCTGGCGCTCAAGGGTTTGCGGTGGCTCGCCGAGCAGGAACGCAGACGCCGGATCCACGCGCCGGTCGTGCTGATCAACCACCCGCTGCGCAACGGCCGCGTGGCGCCGCACGAACTGCGCAACTACCGCGACACCGCACCCGGGATCGTCATCGGCATGGAAGGCGCGCCCGGCGCGCAGGCCGACGGTTTCCCGAAGCCGCAAGGCAACGGCGGCGCACGGGGCGGCTACGGCAACAACGCCGGCGCGAACTCGTGGCCCGGCTTCCCGGCCGAGGCGTACCGGACGTTCGGCGGCTGGGACTGGACGACCGCGAAGGTCGGCGGGTTGTGGGATTCCCTGCTTGCCGAAGGAAAACCGTGGTGGATCACCACGAACTCCGATTCGCACTACAACCGCGGCGACAAGCTGGTGCGGCCGTCGGTGCCGGACGGCTGGTACGAACAGACCGGCAAGTACCCCGACCCGGTCGACAGCGGAGTCCCGCAATTGTCCGCGCCGTACGCGGATTTCTACCCCGGCGAGTTCAGCCGCACCGTGGTCGGCGTGCGCCGGCCGGGCTTCGAGGGCGTGCTGGAGGGGCTGCGCGCGGGCCGGATTTGGCTGTCCCACGGCGGTTTGGTGCAGCAACTGGAGGTCGGCGTGCACGGCGGAGGCGACTGCGCGACGTTCGGCGGACGGCTGCGCGTGCGCCGCGGCTCGACCGTGACAGTCGTCGTTTCAGCGGTGACCGCCTACCGGCCGAATGGGTCGGGTTCGGTGCCGCGGCTCGGTCGGCTGGACCTGATCTCGGGACCGGTCACCGGCCCGGCGGCGGATCGCGACACGATGACCGCGCCGGGTACGCGGGTGGTGGAGTCGTTCACGCCTTCGCGTGGCTATGCGGGACGGCGGGTGACGTTCAAGCACACGTTCCGCAATGTGCGCGAGCCGTTTTACGTCCGGGTGCGCGGGACGGACGGGAAGCGGCACGCGGAGGGCGGGATCGAGCCGGCGATGGACGTGATCGGGCAGGCGGATCCGTACGAAGACCTTTGGCTGTACGGGAATCCGACGTTCGTGGACGTCTGCTGAGGACAGTCGGCAGGCGCGGGCCGGTCCGCGCCTGCCGGTTCAGATCTCGACGACGGTGAGCAGCCGGTCCAGCCCCGCGAAGTCCTTCAGGTTCCTGGTCAGCAGCGGGATCTGGTGCGCCGCCGCTGTCGCCGCGATCTGCAGGTCCATCCGGCGGGGACGCGGATCCCGCCCGAACCGCCGGACCAGTCCCGCGCCCGTGCCGTACATCTTGGCCTCGTCAACGCCGAACGGCAGCACCACGAACTGGTCGAGAACACGGCGGTACCGCTCGACCCGTTCCGCGAGCCGCACGGGATCGTCGGTGACGAGGCCATAGGCCAGTTCCGCGACGGTCACCGAACTGACCGCGGGCACCGAGGACGCGTACGGGCCCAGATCGAGCCGTTCGAGATCGATGACCACCGAGGTGTCGAGCAGCACCCGGGACGGAGCGGTCACTTGTCCTCGCCGGGCTCGCCGAGGCGGTCCGGCCCGAAGACAGCGTCGTCGGCTTCCCGCTCACGACGCCATTCGGCGCTGTCCATCGGCGGCAGCCCGCGGAAAGCTTCCTGGATCTCGCCGAGCGTCCGGTCTCGCCGCGGCTCCTCCGGGGCGCGGTGCGGCACCAGGTCGGCTATCGGCTTTCCGTTGCGGGTCACCACGAACGACTCGCCCGCCGCCACGCGTCGCATGATCTCCGCGTTGTCGTTGCGCAGCTCTCTCTGGCCGATTGCGTACCCCATAGTCAGTATTGTAGCGCTTTTTCCCGAAAGTGCTACACATGTGCTACGCGGCAGGCAACCGCACCGTCACCGCCAGCCCGCCCCCGACCACCGGCTCCGCCGACACCGTCCCGCCGTGCGCCTGCACCGCCGCCCGCACGATCGACAGCCCCAGCCCGGCCCCCGACCGCGCCGTCCGGGCCACCCCGGCGCGGCGGAACGGCTGGAACAGCTCCGGGACCGCCGCCGGATCCAGCAGACCGCCCGACGAGCGCACCCGCAGCGTCGACCACTGCGCGCCCGGCTCCGTCGTCACCTCGATCCACCCGCCGTCGACGTTGTGCCGCACCGCGTTTTCGACCAGGTTCCCGGCGATCCGTTCCAGCAAAGCCGAATCCCCGATCGCGGGCGACGGCTGCATCGCGAAATCCGTGCGCAGGCCCCGTTGTTCAGCCTCGCCCCGCACCGCGGACCACGCGCGTTCCACGAGCACCGTCAGGTCCACCAGTTCCCGCGTCACCAGACCGGCTCCATCGGTGCGAGCCAGCAGCAGCAGCGAGTTCACCAGCTGTCCCGCCCGGTTCGTCGCGTCCAGCACGACCCCGGCCATCCGGCGGAACTCGGCCTCGTCGGCGTGCTCGTCGGACAGCGTCACGTCCAGCTCGGTCCGGATCACCGACAGCGGGGTGCGCAATTCGTGGCTCGCGTTGGCCACGAAATGGCGTTGCGAATCGAACGCGTCCTGCAGCCGGTCGAGCATGTCGTCGAACGTCCGGGCCAGTTCGGCCAGTTCGTCGCGCGAGCGGATCTCGCCGATGCGCTCCCCCATCGACTCGATCGACAGCCGCTGCGCCGTCCCGGTGATCTCGCGCAGCGGCCGCAGGACGCGGGAGGTGAACGTCCAGGCCAGGATCGCCGCCGCGGCCACCACGAAGAAGAACGCCAGCGAACCGAAGATCAGCACCCGGGTGACGGCGTGGACGCGCAGATGCTGCGCGAGCGTGGACGCGTCCACGTCGACGCCGTCGACCCGGACGATGGTGCCCGGCGGCATGTGCGGCACGGCGTCGACCGCGTCGCCGACGAGCGTCCACGCCAGCCACAGCAGCAACAGCCCCGCCGCGGCGACCAGGACGGTCGACAGGACGGTGACGCGCACCCGCAAGCTGCGGGCGCCGGGAAGCTTCACTCGGAACCGGCGACCGACACCCGGTAGCCCGAGCCGACCACGGTCTCGATGATGCCCGGTTCGCCGAGCTTCTTGCGCAAGGTCATCACGGTGACCCGGACCGTCGTGGTGAACGGGTCGGCGTTCTCGTCCCACACCCGTTCGAGCAGTTCCTCGCTGCTGACCACGGATCCGCCCGCGGACAGCAGCACCTCGAGCACGCCGAACTCCTTGCGGGTCAGCTCGACCGGTCCGCTCGCGCGCCGGACGGTGCGCTTCGCCGGATCAAGCTCGACGTCGCCCGCGGTGAGCAGCGGCGGCGCGGCGGGCGTCGCGCGGCGGCCCAGCGCCCGCACGCGCGCGACCAGCTCCGGGAAGGCGAACGGCTTGGCGAGGTAGTCGTCCGCGCCGAGGGACAGCCCGTCCACCCGGTCGGACACCGAACTGCTCGCGGTCAGCATCAACACGCGCGTCAGCTCGCCGGACGTCACGATCTCGCGGCACAGGTCGTCGCCGGACATCCCGGGCAGGTCGCGGTCGAGCAGCACCACGTCGTACCGCGTGACGGACGACTTCTCGTGCCCGTCGTCGCCCGTGAGCGCGATGTCGACGGCCATGCCCTCCCGCCGCAGCCCGCGGGCGATCGCATCGGCCAACGGCTCTTCGTCTTCGACTACCAGAACTCGCACCAGACCACAATCCCATAGTTTCCTGAGAGCACCTGAGAGAGTCATGCGACGCGCGGATGAGCGTTTGCTTCCGCCGCTGGAGGCCGGTCGAGGCAGTGCCGTCTGAGCTGGGAACGTCTCGGGATCGCGCGGACGCTGCCGAGGTCGGCGTGGACGGTTTTTTCCGCAGAGCCGGCGCCGGAAGGCGTCCTGGATTCGGCGGTTGCCAGGGGAGTTGCCGAGTTTTATTCCGTTGCGCTGCAATGCCTCCGCCCGGCCTTCCATAACCTCGTTCACGCCTAGCGGTTCCGCGCCAATTGGCGCAGTTCCTTCCAAGCACCTCGATTTTCCGGCCTTGAGCCGATCCCACGCGGTTCGGCATGCGACCGAGTCCCAGTGAGGACGCTCCGGCAGCGCAAGACCTGAATGGACACTCGCGTTCACGCCCACCGCAACGCGAACCACAGCCGCATCCGGGTTTCCGGATCGGCCAGCCGGACGTCCAGCGCCCGTTCCACCTGCCCGATCCGGTGCCGCACGCTGTTGCGGTGCACCCCGAGTTCGGTCGCGGTGCGGTCCCAGCTTCCGTGGTGCGCCAGCCAGGTCCGCAGGGTCGGCACCAGCTCGCGGCCGTGCGCGCGGTCCAGTTCCCGCAGCGGAGCCAGCAGACGCTCGGCGAAGGCACCGGCCGCGGCGGGCGGGATCAATGCGTCGAAACCGAGCGGGTCGGCGCTGGCCGCCAGCGGACGGGCCAGTGCGCGGGCGCGGGCGAGCAGCAGTTCCGTTTCCGCGACGGCACCGGGCAGGTCGGCGGCGGCGTGCGGCGGGCTGGCCACCGCCAGCCAGCCGTGTTCGAGGAGACCGTCCAGGCTGCCAAGTTCGCCGGTGATGGCGTAGAAGCGAGGGCCGGGCAGGACCTGGACCAGCGGAGTGTCGAGCCGGGCGCGCAGCCAGTCCGGCCGCCGGGCGAGCGCGTCCGGGCCACGCCGATGGGCGACCCCGGCGACGAGCCGGGCCTGATCGCTGCCGACGACTCCGGCGAGTGCGTCCGCGCCGGGACCGCCGAGCAGCAACGCAGTGGCCGCGGCGCCGAGTTCCGCGCTGTCCGATCCGGCACGGCCGACGAGCCCCAGCAGTGCCGCGCCGACCGCCAGGATCGCCCGGTCCCCGCTGTCGAACCGTTGCGCCCGGCCGACCACCACCAGGTGCGCGGCGGTCGCCTGCGGGTAGACCGGCTGCGCGACGACATGCGTGCCGTCCGGCAATTCGGTGGAGGCGATGCGGATTCCGCTCCGAGAACGCAAAGTCGCGAGCAGTTCCTTCACCGGCGACGGCAACGGTTGCGGCGCGTCGTAGCCCGCCGCCAGCACGTCTCCGGAACCGACCATCGCGACCCACCCGCGCAAACGTCCGGCAAGCGCGGCGACCAACTCGCCCAGACCGCCGCCCGCAGCTCGCGTCAGCGCTTCGCGGCTCTCCGCCAGCCGCCGTTCTTCGTGCCGCCCGGCCTCGGCGAGGGCGACCGCGACGGCGCGGTTGATCGCTAGAAACGGCGTCGCGGGCGGAACAACCAGCAACGGCAGACCATGCTCCGCGCAGGCGTCGCGCAACGAGGACGGCAGGGTTTCCGAGACGGTCGGAGTGAGGCCGAAGCCGAGCGCTGTGACGCCCGCGTCGCACAGCCCGCGGACGTAGCGGTCGGCGTCTTCCGGCAGGTTCACGCCCGCGGTCAGCACGAGTTCGGCGCCCACCAGGTACGGCGCGGGGTCGGCCAGTTCGCTCACGTGCGCCCACCGCACCGGCTGGTCCAGCGCGCCCGGGCGCAGCGTTTCGGGCACGACGTCGAGCGCCAGCTCCGGGTTGCCCGCGACGGTGCGTAGTGGAACTGTCACCTCCGCGGGCAACAGCACGTCGTGGTGGGTCATTTCAACCAATCTTCCGCGAAGTTCTGGATACATCGTCCCATGCCACCGCGAGGCCGGCCGACCCTACGGTGTCCCGCAAGAACCCACCCCGTTTCAAGGAGGACCCGTGGGCGGCGACTATGCGGTGATCGCGCTGTACATCGCGGGCATGATCGGGGTCGGCTGGATCGGCCTCCGGCTGGCCAAGACCAAATCCGACTATCTGGTCGCCGGACGGCGGCTCGGCTGGTTCATGTACTCCGGCACGATGTCGGCCGTCGTGCTCGGCGGCGCCTCGACCGTCGGCGGCGTGAAACTCGGCTACACCTACGGCATCTCCGGCGCGTGGCTGGTGATCGCCATCGGCGTCGGGATCCTCGTGCTGCACGCGCTTTTCGCGCGCCGGCTGGTGAAACTGCGCGTCTACACCGTCGGCGAGATGCTCGACCTGCGCTACGGCGGCCGCGCGAGCGCGGTGTCCGGCATGGTGATGTGGGGCTACACGCTGATGCTCACGGTCACCTCGACGCTGGCGTTCGCGTCGATCTTCAAGGTGCTGTTCTCGATCCCGAGCTGGGCCGGGATCGCGATCGGCGGGTCGATCGTGGTGCTGTACTCGGTGCTCGGCGGCATGTGGTCGATCACGCTGACCGACATCGCGCAGTTCGTGATCAAGACGATCGGCATCCTGTTCGTGCTGCTGCCGGTCGCGCTCGTCTCGGCGGGCGGGTTCAGCGGGATGGCCGAGAAACTGGACGCGTCGTACTTCGAGTTCACCTCGATCGGCGGCGAGACGATCCTGACCTACTTCCTGATCTACACCTTCGGGTTGCTGATCGGGCAGGACATCTGGCAGCGCGTGTTCACCGCGCGCACTCCGCGCGTCGCGACCGGCGGCGGCGTCATCTCCGGCGTGTACTGCCTGGTCTACGGCATCGCGGGCGCGCTGATCGGTACGGCGGCGAAGGTGCTGTACCCGGATCTCGGCAGCGCGCAGGACGCCTTCGCCACCATCGCCGAACGGCTGCTGCCCACCGGCGTACGCGGTCTCGTGCTCGCTGCGGCGCTGTCCGCGCTGATGTCGACCTCCAGCGGCGCGCTGATCGCGTGCGCCACCACGACGACTTCGGACTTGTTGCGCAAGGTGGGCCTTAAGAGTGGCGAGGTCTTGCGTAACCGAGTGACGACACTTGTGCTTGGCGTCGTGGCCATCGGTATCGCAATGCTCGTGGACGACGTCGTCAACGCGCTCACGATCGCGTACGACATCCTCGTCGGCGGTCTGCTCGTCACGATCGTTGGCGCACTGCTCTGGAAGCGCGGTACTCGCGAAGGCGCGTACGCGTCGATGGTGGCTGGCACGGTGTCGGTCATCGCCTTCATGATCATCGACGGCGTCGCGGCCAACAGCCCGATTTATTGGGGTCTCGGCGTCAGCCTGGTCGTCTACGTCGGCGTCAGCCTCGCGACACCGCGTACGCCGGACAGCATTCTTTCCGTGTGGACACAACGTCTGCACGGGTCCGAGGACCACACAGCCGCTGAAGATCTCAGCGCATCCGAAACCCGACAGGAGTTGACCCAGTGAGTGAACAGCGTCCGGTCGGCCCGCTCGACTCGTCGCAGATCCCGCGTTTCGCCGGCTTCGCGACCTTCGCGCGGCTGCCGCGGATCGACGAAGTGCCGAGCGCCGACGTAGCCGTGGTCGGCGTGCCGTTCGACTCTGGCGTCTCGTACCGCCCTGGCGCGCGGTTCGGTCCTTCGGCGCTTCGCGAGGCGAGCCGGCTGCTGCGGCCGTATCACCCGGGTCTGGACGTTTCGCCGTTCGCGGAGAAGCAGGTCGTGGACGCCGGGGATATCGCGGTCAACCCGTTCCACATCGGCGAAGCGATCGAGAAGCTGCAGCAGGAAGCCGAAGCGCTCACTGCGGGCGAGACGAAGCTGGTGACTGTCGGCGGTGACCACACCATCGCGCTTCCGTTGTTGCGCGCGGCGGCGAAGAAGCACGGTCCCGTTGCACTGCTTCACTTCGACGCCCACCTCGACACATGGGACACCTACTTCGGCGAGCCGTACACCCACGGCACGCCGTTCCGTCGCGCTGTCGAAGAAGGCATCCTCGACACCAGTGCCGTCTCGCACGTGGGCACGCGCGGCCCGCTGTACGGCAAGCGCGACCTCGAAGAGGACCGTCGCCTTGGCTTCGGCATCGTGACGTCCGGCGACGTACTGCGCCGCGGCATCGACGAGACCGTGGACGCGCTCCGGCAGCGCATCGGCGACCGTCCGCTGTACGTGTCCGTGGACATCGACGTGCTCGACCCCGCGCACGCGCCCGGCACCGGCACCCCCGAAGCGGGCGGCATGACCAGCCGCGAACTGCTGGAGATCCTGCGCGGTCTGCGCGGGCTCAACCTGGTCGGCGCGGACGTCGTGGAGCTGGCCCCGGCCTACGACCACGCCGAGATCACCGCGGTCGCCGCCTCGCACGTCGCCTACGACCTGGTCAGCCTGCTGGCGCTGGGACGCGGCGCATGACCCGGATCGGCGGCGACGTTGTCGTAGAGACGCTGCGCGCGCTCGGCGCGGACACCGTGTTCGGCCTGCCCGGACAGCACGCGCTCGGCCTTTTCGAAGCGCTGCGCCGGGCTGAGGACCTGCGCGTGGTCAGCTCGCGGGTGGAGAACAATCTCGCCTTCGCCGCGGACGGCCACGCGCGCGCCCGGCTCGCCGCCGATCCGCACGGCCCGGTGCCGGTCACGCCGATGATCGTGTCGACCGGTCCCGGCGCGCTGCTCACGCTGGCGTCGCTGCAGGAATCGCGCGCGGCGTCAGTGCCGGTGCTCGGGATCTCCAGCCAGGTCCCGGTCACCGGGCTCGGCGGCGGACGGCACGGCTACCTGCACGAATTGCCGGACCAGCAGGCCAGCTTCCGCGACGTCGTGAAGTCGGTGCACGTGGTCCGTTCGATCGGCCAGATCCCGACCGCGCTGCGCGAGGCGTGGGAATCCGCCGCGACCGCGCCGTACGGACCGGTGTGGGTGGAAATCCCGCAGGACGTACTGCTGGCCGAGACGACCCTGCCGCAGCTGACCACCGTGACCGCGGCTCCGGCACCGCTCGAACCGTTGCCGGAGCTAGTTGCCGAAGCCGCGAAACTCCTTGACACGGCGAAGAATCCGGTCATCCTCGCCGGTGGCGGCGCGCTGCGTTCCGGGGCGCACGACGAGCTGCGCCAGCTCGCCGAAACCCTGCGCGCGCCGGTGGTGACGACGTTCGGCGGCAAGGGCGTTTTCGCCTGGGACCACGAACTGTCCGCGCAATCGTGGATGGAAGACTGGCACACCACGGAATTCCTCTCCGCCGCCGACGTTCTGCTGGTGCTCGGCTCCGGGCTGGGCGAGCTGTCCAGCAACTACCGCGAGTTCGCACCGCGCGGCCGGATGGTGCAGGTGGAAGCGGATCTCGGGAAGCTGGAGTCGAACTACCCCGCGCTCGCGCTGCACGCCGACGTCCGGCACACCCTCCGCGCGCTGCTGGACCAGCTCACGCCGCGCATCCCGGACGGGCGTGCCGAGACAGCGGTGAAGGATCTGCTCGCGCGTGTCGCGTCCAGATTGGACAGTCAGCCGCTCGCTGTGGAGCGGAAGCTGATCGAGGACATCCGCGCCGCGCTCCCCGACGGCACGCAAACCTTCTGGGACATGACGATCGCGGCCTACTGGGCGTGGTCGACGTGGAATCCCGACGGCGCTCCGATCCACACCGCGCAGGGCGCGGGCGGCCTCGGCTACGGCCTTCCCGGCGCGCTCGGCTCCGCCGCGGCGGGCGTGCGGTCGCTGGCGGTGTCCGGCGACGGCGGCGCGATGTACAGCCTGGCCGAGCTGGCCACCGCCGTACAGCACCAGCTCGACGTGACCTGGCTGATCGTCGACGACGGCGGCTACGGCATCCTGCGCGAATACCTCACCGGCGCGTTCGGCCAGACCACCGCGACCGAACTGCCGCGACCGGATTTCGCCGCGCTGGCCGAGTCGTTCGGCGTCCCCGCCCGGAAGACCACTGTGGACAGCGTCCGCGCCGATCTCGCCGACGCGCTGCGCACCCCCGGCCCGTCCGTCGTCGTGCTTCCCGCGTTGCTGAAGATGTTCGCCCCGACTCACCTGGAGCACTCGTGACCCACATCCGCAACTTCATCGGCGGCGCTTTGGTCGACGCCCCCGACACCGAGGCGACTCTCGAACTGACCGACCCGGCCACCGGCAAGGTGTTCGGCGCCAGTGTCCTTTCCGGACGGAACGAAATCGATCTCGCGATGGAGTCGGCGGCGCGCGCGTTCCAGTCGTGGCGGCGCAGCACGCCCGCGCAGCGTCAGGAAGCCTTGCTCAAGATCGCCGACGCGCTGGAAGCCCGTGCGGAAGAGTTCGCCGACGCCGAGGTCCGCGAGACCGGCAAGGTCCGCTCTGTCATGTTGGACGAGGAAATCCCGGAGTGCGTGGGCACGCTGCGGTTCTTCGCCGGTGCCGCCCGGCAGCTCGAAGGCACCGGCGCGGGCGAGTACCTGGCCGGGCACACGTCGGTGATCCGCCGCGAGCCGATCGGCGTGTGCGCGCAGATCGCGCCGTGGAACTACCCGCTGATGATGGCCGTGTGGAAGATCGGCCCGGCGCTCGCCGCGGGCAACACCGTGGTGCTCAAGCCGGCGGAAACCACCCCGTCCACCGCGGTGCTGCTGGCCGAAACCGCGGCGGAATTCCTGCCGCCGGGCGTGTTCAACGTCGTGTGCGGGGACCGGGAAACCGGCCGCGCGCTGGTCCGGCATCCCAATACCGACCTGGTGTCCATCACCGGCTCGACGCGCGCGGGCATCGACGTGGCCACCGTCGCCGCGGCCGATCTCAAGCGCACCCACCTGGAGCTGGGAGGCAACGCTCCCCTGCTGGTCTTCCCGGATACCGACCTCGCCGACACCGCCGAGCGGATCGCCGACGCCGCGTTCTACAACGCCGGACAGGACTGCACCGCGGGCAGCCGCGTGCTGGTGCACGAGAGCGTCCACGACGACTTCGTCGCCGCGCTGACGAAGACCGCCGCCACCCGCCGTCCGGACGTCGACTACGGCCCGCTCAACAGCCGCGCCCAGCTCGACCGGGTGCTCGGGCTGCTGGAGCGGCTGCCGTCGCACGCCCGCGTCGAAACCGGCGGCACCGCGACCGGACCGGGCTTCCAGCTCGCGCCGACCGTCGTGTCCGGCCTGCGCCAGGACGACGAACTGGTCCAGGAGGAAATCTTCGCGCCGGTGATCACCGTCCAGTCGTTCGCCGACGAAGCGGAGGCGCTGGAACTGGCCAACGGCGTCCCGTACGGCCTGGCTTCGTCGGTCTGGACGAACGACGTCGCCCGTGTCGCCCGGGTGTCGCGCGACCTCGATTTCGGTTGTGTGTGGGTGAACACGCACGGCCCGCTGACCGCCGAGATGCCGCACGGCGGGTTCGGCCATTCCGGGCACGGCAAGGATCTGTCGGCGTACTCGTTCGCCGAGTACACCCGCGTCAAGCACGTGATGACGAGGTTCGAGTGATGAGCGCCAAAGTCACCGAGGTCGAACAGCACGGCATCGCGCCGATCCCGCCCGCCGAACAGACGTCCCGGCCGCGCGACCTGTTCCGGCTCGCGTTCGGCGGGGCCAACACGTTCGCCACGATCATCCTCGGCACCCTGCCGATCGCGTACGGGCTGAGCTTCTGGGCGGCGCTCGCGGCGACCGTCGTGGGCGTGGTGCTCGGCGCGCTCGTGCTGTCCCCGATGGCTCTGTTCGGCCCGGTCACCAGGACCAACAACGCCGTTTCGTCCGGCGCGCACTTCGGCGTGGTCGGCCGGTGCGTCGGCTCGTTCCTGTCGCTGCTCACCGCGATCACCTTCTTCGCGATCTCGGTGTGGGTGAGCGGCGACGCGGTAGCCGGTGCGGCACAACGGCTTTTCGGCATCGACGGCGGTCCGGCCCTGCGCGCGGTCGCTTACGGCGTGATCGCGATCGCGGTCCTCGTCGTGTGCATCTACGGCTACCGATTCATGCTGCTGGTCAACCGCGTCGCCGTCACACTGGGCACGCTCATCATGCTGGTGGGCGTGTTCGCCTACGGCGGTTCGTTCGACCCGTCGTTCACCGGCAGCGGCAACTTCGCACTCGGCACCTTCTGGCCGACGTGGATCCTCGCCGTGCTGACCGTGATGGCGAACCCGATCTCGTTCGGCGCGTTCCTCGGCGACTGGTCGCGCTACATCCCCGCCACCCACTCGCGGCGCTCGCTGCTGGCCGCGCCGTTCCTCGCCCAGCTGGCGACGCTGCTGCCGTTCGGCTTCGGCATCGCGACCGCGACCCTGGTCGCCGACCCGGCCGACTACGTCACCGGACTGACCGCGATTTCCCCGCTCTGGTACGCGATTCCGCTGATCGTGGTGGCGCTGATCGGCGGGTTGTCCACCGGCACCACCGCGCTGTACGGCACCGGATTGGATTTCAGCTCGATCTTCCCGAAGCTGTCCCGGGTGCGGGCCACGCTGCTGATCGGGACGCTGAGCGTGCTGTTCATCTTCGTCGGCAATTTCGTGCTCGACATGGTGTCCAGCATCAACGCGTTCGCCACGCTGATCGTGCTGTGCACGTCGCCGTGGATGGTGATCATGATGATCGGCTACGTGCAACGCCGCGGCTACTACGATCCGGCCGACCTGCAGGTGTTCAACGAGGGCCGCACCGGCGGCCGGTACTGGTTCCACCGCGGGGTCAACTGGCGCGCGATGGCGGCTTGGATCCCCGCTACCGCGCTGGGTCTGCTGTGCGCGAATACGCCGATGATCACCGGTCCGCTGGCGGGTATCGCGGGCGGGGTGGACATCAGCCTGGTGGTGACGCTGTGCACGGCCGCGGTGGCGTATCCGGTGCTGGTGAAGGTGTTTCCGGAGCCGCGGGAAGTGTTCGGGCCTTCGGCTACGCCAGCGGAAGCGGTGGCTGCCGAAGCGTGAGGCCAGATTGGGTGGGTTCCCGGGCGCGGGAACCCACCCAATCTCATTCACAAATCAGCTGTCGAACGAGCTGTTTCCAACGCATGAAGCGATACATACCGCTGCTTCTGCACGAACGCCGAGCCCCGTCCGCTACCGCTGTGCGGCAGTGGCGCACTCAGTTGGCGATGCGCCTGATCGCCCGGCTTCGTCAGGAGGAACACCTGGTATCGCCCGTGGCGCCAAGTACCGGCGGAAGCTTCGATCACCGCGGCGATCTTGCGGTCGAACCGATCGTCCGATGCTCGCAGCCGACTGGCCGACTCAGGTGTCCACTCCACGTCGTCCCGCCGGTGGACGACTGCCGGGACATCCTGCTTGATTTCCCGGTCTGAGTAGAAAGCGACCCGCTGAACTGGGCGGAACGCGCGGCCGGACTGGCATACGTAGGCGCGCACGTCCGCATAGAGCGGCCACGCGTGTTTCGCGGGAACAACCACGGTGTCTTCAGCCGTGACTGGACGCTCGGCATAAACAGCCATCGCGGGGCTGCATCGCTCCAGCCATCGTGCCGCGTCACCGTCGATGTACGACGCCAGTTCGAGAAGCTTCCGGATCTCGAAGGGGATATCCACGTTGATAGTCGAGTCGTGATGCGCCAGCCGGTTCCGGAACTTGCGGACCCGTTCGGCCGCGACGACAACCTGCTTACGAGTGCCATTGGAATGCGGGAAGGCATGTCGCAGGCACTCCCGCCAAAGCTGTTCGTACTTCGGCCCCAGCAAACCCGTCCAGAAGCCAAAGCTCAATCCTGCGACGATCTGGTGTCGCGTTTCCTGGTGCAAGGCACGAAGCCGCTGACGGACAGCGGACACCGCCTGCTCGACGTAGTCGCCGCCAGGCACCTGAAGCAAGAACCACGGAATACCGCAATCGTCCTCGCGGAAATGCTCACGCAAACACCGATCGAGAGCGTTGCGCAGCAACACCTCTAAATGACCGACTGTCAGGAAGGCAGCCGACGACATGCGCGCGCTCCACGCATAAAGGTCAAGCGCGAGGTCGCGATCTCCTCCCGATTCAGCCAGGTAAGGTGCCATCCTCGGTTCGGACAGCATGTTCCAGACCACGGTTCGGTCTACGTCGACAGACGACACCGTTTGATGCTATCGTCTTCTTCGAACGCCCCAGGGTCGCCTCTGCTCGCAAGCGCCTGGGGCTCCTTATTTTCCCGATCGCCGACGGCATCGGCATCGAACGTGGTCAAAGACCTTCTCGCAACCACAGGCAGTACCCGGTCCGGACGGCTCCACTGAGCGGACAGGATCGTGTCCGCCAGCGCCGCCGCCGAACCCCGTGCCGTTCCCCGGTGGCTCAGCACGAAGGTCACCGATCCCGGATCGGGCAGCCCGGTGAGCGGGACCAGCCCGTCCGGGACCACGGACGCCGCGAACAGGCCGACCCCAAGCCCGGCCTCGAGCGCGACCCGCAGGCCGTTGAGCCGCTCGCTGACGCAGCCGATCCGCCACTGGACGCCGTTCCGGCGCAACGCGGTCAGCGCGCGGGCGCGGGTGACGCTCGGCTCCGGGTAGAGGACCAGCGGAACCGGTTCGCCCGGGACCAGTTCCAGCCCGGGCGCGCCGACCCACACGAGCGGGTCCCGCCGCACGCCCTGGCCGGAATCGCGCTTGGCCAGCACCAGGTCGAGGTCGCCGTCGGCGAGCCGGGAATGCAGCACCTCGCTCAGCTCCACCGACAGTTCGAGGTCGACCCCCGGATGCGCGCCGCGGAACCGGCCGAGGACGTCCGCGGCGTGGCCGAGCAGGAAGTCCTCGCACACCCCGAACCGGACCCGCCCGCGCGGGCCCGGCCGGGAGAAGTACCGCAGGGCGCGATCCTGCTGGTCGAGGATGCCGCGGGCGAATCCGGTCATCGTCTCGCCGTCGCCGGTGAGGCGCACGCTGTGCGTGTCGCGCTCGAACAGCACGCAGCCGATCGCCGTTTCGAGGCGGCGGACGTGCTGGCTCACCGTCGACTGCCCGAGATCCAGCCGGCGGGCGGCTTCGGAAAACCCGCCTGCCTCGGCCACAGCGAGAAAAGTGCGCAGCAGCACCGGATCTATCACTACTCCGGAGTACCACTCTCAGTGCGCGGCCGTGTACCAGGTGTGGGCACTGCCACTACCGGCGCCGGGTGATCACCACCGGCTTGAGGTCCTTCGGGACCGCGGCGAACGCCGACACCGGGACCCCGAACGAGGCGGCGAGAATCTCCCGGGGCAGCGAGTTCAGCGTCCCGACGATGCCGATGTCGTCGTTCGGCTCCCCGGTGCTGGTGTTGAACATGACGAGCACGTCCAAACCTTCGGTGTTGCTGGAATTCGCGAAATAATGGAAGAATCCCTGCGGCGCGAAAACGAGTTCCCCAGCCCCCGCGGTGAAAACCTGATTGTGGTAGCTGCCGTCCTCGTGCGTGCCGAGAATGCTCCAGTCCGCCTTGCCGGAAATGATGTAGTTCAGCTCCCACGCGGACGGGTGCCAGTGCGGTTCGCGCACGCCGCCGGGGTCGAGGTGCACCAGGTACACCGAACCCTGCTGACCGGCCAGTACCGGGAAGTTCTTCTCGTGGGCCCCGCGCAGCGTCCCGCCGTCGTGGACGGCCGGCGCGGAGGCGGCGAGCGGGAAAACAAACGGCAGCTTGGTCGTTTTGGCCGGTTCCGCAGTGCTCGCCCCCGCCGTCCCCGCTGCCCCGAGCGCGGTCGCCGCGGCGATTCCGGCACCCGCGCCGAGCGCGCCCCGCCTGCTGATTTCCGCCATTCTTTCCGCCTTTCCGAAATGAGGATTCCCTGCTGCCCTCTATTCTTCCGGGATCGCGGAAAACGGAAAGAGCCCGACCCGGATCACTGCTATCGCACGGCGCGATGAGCAGGACCGCGCACCGGCTGTGGGAGGATCTCGCTCCGCGGAAACCGTGCACCGGAGGCGATTCGTGACGTTCGCAGTCAGCATCTTCGACCTGTTCAGCTTCGCCGTCCCCGGAGCGGTGCACCTGGCGCTGGCGGTCTACGTGCTCGACCGGCTGGGCGTGCTGCACGTCGCCGCGCTGACCGGCGCACCGGGCGTGCTGCTGGTGGCCGGCGCCGTGGTGGTCAGTTATCTGCTCGGGCATCTTTTCCACCCGCTGGCCGCGCAACTGGACCGGCTGCGCCCCCGGCGGGACGCGGAGGAGGCTCGGCAGGACTTCGTCGCCCGCGTTCCGCAGGCACGCGGCCGCGCCTACGTCCAGGCCGACCCGGCGCTGCTCGTCGCCGCGGCCGAACTGCACGACAAGGACATCGCCGGGGAAGTCGTCCGGATGCGCGCGCAGTCGGTGATGCTGCGCAATATCGCCTTCTCGTTCACGCTGGCCGCGATCGTCGCGCTCGTGCAGACCGCGACCGGGCCGCATCGGATCGTCGCGGCCGGTGCGGCTGCTCTCTCGCTCCTCGGCGCGGCGGGAGCGCTGGGCAGCAGCCGGAAGGTCTGGCACATGTCCAGAATGAAGACGCTGGACATCTGTTACTGGATCCCGGACATCGACCAGGCTTTCGCCGCCGAAGCCCCCGCCGCCGGAAAATAAGCACGGCGGGTCCCGTTTCCGGGAACCCGCCGTTCCTGCGCTCAGGCGCGGGGCTTCTCCCCCGCGGTCTCCTCTACATCGGAGCCCAGCCGTCCCGAAGCCCACTCGGTGATCCGCCGCGCCACGTCCTGGGCGGTCAGGCCGATCCGGTCCAGCACCTCGGCCCGGGTCCCGTGGTCGTGGAACGCCTGCGGCACCGCGAGGTCGCGCAGCGGGACGTCGCATTCGGCGTCCCGCAGCACCGCCGCCAGCGCCGAGCCGAAACCGCCGTGCCGTCCGCTGTCCTCGACGGTCACCACGAGTTTGTGCTGCTCCGCCAGCGCGACCAGCTCCGCGGGCACCGGCACGACCCAGCGCGGGTCGGCGACCGTCACGCCGATGCCCTGGTCCGCCAGGCGGTCCGCGGCCTCCAGCGCCAGCTGCGCGAACGGGCCCACCGCGACCAGCAGGACGTCCGTCGAGCCCGAAGGACGGCGCAGCAGGTCGACCGTGCCGATCCGCTCCACCGCGGGCACGTCCGGGCCGACGCTGCCCTTCGAGAACCGCAGCGCGGTCGGGCCGTCCTGCACCGCGACCGCCTCGCGCAGTTCCTCGCGCAGGGTTCCCGGGTCGCGCGGGGCGGCCACCCGCATGCCCGGCACCATGCCCAGCAGCGACAGGTCCCACATGCCGTGATGGCTCGGGCCGTCCGGGCCGGTGATGCCCGCGCGGTCCAGCACGAACGTCACCGGCTGGCGGTGCAGCGCGACGTCCATCAGCACCTGGTCGAACGCGCGGTTCAGGAACGTCGAGTACAGCGCGACCACCGGGTGGCAGCCGCCCATCGCGAGCCCGGCCGCGGACGTCACCGCGTGCTGTTCGGCGATGCCGACGTCGAACCAGCGGTCCGGGAAGCGCTCGGAGAACTTCTCCAGCCCGGTCGAGCGCAGCATCGCGGCGGTGATCGCCACGACGTCCTCGCGCTCCTCGCCGATCTTCGCCAGCTCGTCGCCGAACACGCCGGTCCAGCTGGGACCCTTCACCGGCGGCAGTCCGGTCTCCGGGTCGATCGGGTCGGTCTGGTGCATCTGGTCGGCCTGGTGGTTCACCGCGGGCGCGTAGCCGTGGCCCTTCTCGGTGACCACGTGCACGATCACCGAGCCGCCGAACGCCCGCGCGCTCTGGAACGCCTTCTCCAGGGCGACCAGATCGTGGCCGTCGACCGGGCCGAGGTACTTCAGGCCGAGGTCGGAGAACATCACCTGCGGGCTCAGTGCGTCCTTGATGCCCGCCTTCGCCGCGTGCAGCGCGGCGTAGATCGGCTTGCCCACCACCGGGGTGCTGCGCAGCAGTTCGCGCCCGCCGTCCAGCAGCCGCTCGTAGCCCGGCTGCAGCCGCAGCGACGCCAGGTGGTCGGCCATCCCGCCGATGGTCGGCGAGTACGACCGGCCGTTGTCGTTGACCACGATCACGACCGGGCGGTCCTTGCGCCCGGCGATGTTGTTGAGCGCCTCCCAGCACATGCCGCCGGTGAGCGCGCCGTCGCCGACCACCGCGATCGCGTGCCTGCGCGGGCCGCCGGACAGCTCGAACGCCTTCGCTATTCCGTCCACATAGGACAGCGCAGCGGAGGCGTGGCTGTTCTCCACGAGGTCGTGCTCGCTCTCGCCGCGGCACGGGTACCCGGTGGGCCCACCCTGCTGGCGCAGCTTGTCGAAGTCGGCGTGCCGCCCCGTGACGATCTTGTGCACGTACGCCTGGTGCCCGACGTCCCACACGATCGCGTCGCGCGGCGAATCGAACACCCGGTGCAGCGCCAGGGTCAGCTCGACGACTCCCAGGTTGGGGCCAAGGTGCCCGCCGCTGCGGCGGACCTTGTCCACGAGGAAGTCCCTGATCTCGGCCGCCAGCTCGCCGAGGTCCTCGACGCTCATGCGCTTCAGATCCGCCGGTTCGTGCACCGAGTCCAGCATGGTCACCGCTCCACCCCGTCCGTCTTTTCCTCCGCCGGTTCCGGCCAGTCTACGGACGGCCGCCACCTGGGTCCGGCCGCCCGCGTCCCGGATCACAGCTCCGGGCGGAACGCAACTCCACGAGCGGGGAAGATCACGAGGCCGGTCAGTCAAGTCGCGGTCACCCCGAGTGGCCGTGATAATCCCGGACGGACCCCGAGCTCGAGAGGACCCCATGGCGGACTTGTACATCGGCGGCGAATGGGTGGACGCGCGCGCAGGAGGGCGACGCGAGATCCGGTGTCCCGCGGACGGCAGCCTGGTCGCCGAGGTCGCCGAAGCGACCGCGGAAGACACCGAGGCCGCCATCGCCGCGGCGCGCCGGGCGTTCGACACCGGCCCGTGGCCGGGAACCCCGGCCGGCGAACGCGGCAACCTGCTGCTGCGCGCGGCCGACCTGCTCGACCGCGACGCCGAGACCTTCGCCCGCGCCGAATCGCTGGACACCGGCAAACGCCTGGTCGAAAGCCGTTACGACATGAGCGACATCGCGGCCTGCCTGCGCTATTTCGGCAAGCTCGCGGGCAACGACGCGGGCCGGGTCGTGGACACCGGCAGCGCCGATTCGTTCAGCCGGATCGTGCACGAACCGGTCGGCGTCTGCGGGCTCATCACCCCGTGGAACTACCCGCTGTTGCAGACGGTGTGGAAGATCGCCCCGGCGCTGGCCGCGGGCAACACGTTCGTGCTCAAACCGAGCGAGCTGACGCCGCACACCTCGATCCTGTTCATGCGGCTGCTCGCCGAGGCCGGGCTGCCCGGCGGCGTCGCGAACCTGGTGCTCGGCGCGGGACCAGCGGCCGGTGCGCCGCTGTCGGAGCACCCGGACGTCGACCTCGTGTCGTTCACCGGCGGACTGGCCACCGGACGGGTGATCGCGGCGAACGCGGCGGCGACGGTGAAGAAGGTCGCGCTCGAACTCGGCGGCAAGAACCCGAACGTGGTGTTCGCCGACGCGGACTTCGAAACCGCCGTCGACTACGCGCTCACCGCGGTGTTCCTGCACTCCGGACAGGTCTGCTCGGCCGGCGCGCGGCTGATCGTCCAACGGGAATGGCACGACGAGTTCGTGGACGAACTGGTGCGCCGCGCGGAGCGAATCCGCCTCGGCGGGCCGTTCGACGAGAACGCCGAGACCGGACCGCTCATCTCCGCCGCGCACCGCGAGAAAGTGGAACGCTACGTCGCGACCGCCATCGAGGAGGGCGCGGTGCTGCGGACCGGCGGCAAGCGTCCGGACGACCCGGCGCTGCAGGACGGCTTCTACTACCTGCCGACCATTCTCGACAACGTCCAGCAGGGCAGCACCGCGGTCGTCGAGGAATCCTTCGGACCGGTGCTGACCGTGGAGACGTTCACCGACGAGGACGACGCGGTCCGCATCGCCAACGACACCCACTACGGCCTGGCCGGCGGCGTGTTCACCCAGGACGCCGCCCGCGCCCAGCGCGTCGCGAACCGGCTCCGGCACGGCACGGTGTGGATCAACGACTACCACCCGTACCTGCCGCAGGCCGAATGGGGCGGCTACAAGCAGTCCGGCTTCGGCCGCGAGCTCGGCCCGACCGGGCTGGCGGAATACACCGAGGTCAAGCACATCCACCAGAACCTGAAGCCCGGCCCGCAGCACTGGTTCTCCGGCTGATCCCCCTTCCCCCACCGAAAGGACCGTGCCCTTGAGCGACACCGGCGATCGCGAACTCGGCGAATTCGGCTACACCAACCAGCTCAAGAGAACGCTCGGCAGTTTCCACACCTTCGCTGCCGGCATCAGCTACATCTCGGTGCTCACCGGCGTGTTCCAGCTGTCCTACCTCGGCCTGTCCGAGGGCGGGCCCGCCTACTGGTGGTCCTGGCCGGCGGTGTTCATCGGACAGCTGATGGTGGCGCTCTGCTTCGCCGAACTGGCCGCGCAGTACCCGGTCGCCGGGTCGGTCTACAACTGGGCGAAGAAGCTCAGCAACCCGCACATCGCGTGGATGGCCGGCTGGATGATGCTGCTGGCCTCGATCGTCTCGATCTCCGCGACCGCGCTCGCCTACCAGCGGACGCTTCCGCAGATCACGTCGTTCTTCCAGTTCATCGGCGACGGCACGGGCACCAGCGACGCGGCCAACGGCGTCCTGCTGGCGACCGTGCTGATCGTGTTCACGACGCTGGTCAACGCGTTCGGCGTGAAGCTGATGGCGCGGATCAACAGCGCGGGCGTGTTCGTGGAACTGCTGTTCGCGGTGCTGCTGGTGGTGTTCCTGGCGTTCCACTTCGTGCGCGGCCCGTCGGTGGTCACCCAGACGAACGGCACCGAAGCCGGGCATTCGTCCGGCTACCTCGGCGCGTTCCTGATCGCAGGCATCGCCTCCTCGTATGTGATGTATGGCTTCGACACCGCCGCCTCGCTCGGCGAGGAATCGCTGAACCCGCACCGCAACGCGCCGAAGGCGATCCTGCGCGCGCTGGTCGCCTCCTTCGTGCTGGGCGGGCTGATCATCCTGTTCGCGCTCATGGCAGTGGGCAACATCAACGCACCGGAGCTCGGCACGGTCGGCCTGCAGTACGTGCTGACCGACGCGCTCGGCCCGGCGATCGGGCGCGTGTTCCTGTTCGTCGTGTTCATCGCGATCACCGTGTGCGTGCTGGCGGTGCACACCGCGGCGATCCGGATCGCGTTCGCGATGGCACGGGACAACGCGCTGCCCGGCGGCCGGAAACTGGCTCGGGTCAACAAAAAGACCGGTACGCCGGTGCTGCCCGCGATCGTGATCGGCGTGCTCGCGATCGCGCTGCTGGTGCTGAACATCAACTCCACGCAGATCTTCTCGGCGGTCACCAGCCTCGCGATCATCCTGATCTACCTGTCCTACCTCCTCGTGACCGTGCCGATGCTGATCCGCCGGCTGCGCGGGCGCTGGCCGCGCGAGGGCACCCCGGCGGGCCGGTTCTCCCTCGGCCGGTGGGGTCTTCCGGTGAACGTGCTCGCGGTGCTGTGGGGCGGCGCGATGACGATCAACCTGGCCTGGCCCCGCAACGAGATCTACAACGCGTCCCCGCCCTTCCACTGGTATCTGAAGTGGATTTCGGTGCTGTTCGTCGGCGTCTTCGCGGCCGGCGGCTTCGCCTATTACTGGTTCGTGCAACGGCACAAGGTCGGGGTGCTGGCGGACCACGCCGCCGCCCCCGCGCCCGATGAGGAGGTTTCCCGGTGAGCGCAAGCGAGTTCGACTACGTGGTGGTCGGCGGCGGCACGGCCGGATCGGTGGTGGCCGCCCGGCTGTCGGAGGATCCGGACGTGACCGTCTGCCTCCTCGAAGCCGGGCCGTCCGACACGAACGTGCCGGAGGTGCTGGAGCTGACCCGCTGGATGGGCCTGCTGGAATCCGGGTACGACTGGGACTACCTGGTGGAACCGCAGGAAGCGGGCAACTCCTACCTGCGCCAGGCCCGCGCGAGGGTGCTCGGCGGCTGCTCCTCGCACAACTCGTGCATCGCGTTCTGGGCCCCCGCCGAGGACCTCGACGAATGGGCCTCGATGGGCCTGCCCGGCTGGTCCGCAGCGGACGTTTTCCCGCTGTATAAGCGGTTGGAGACCAACGACGGCCCCGGCGACCACCACGGCCGCTCCGGACCGGTCACCATCCGGTCGGTCCCGCCGAAGGACCCGGCGGGCGTGGCGCTGCTGGCCGCGTGCGACCAGGCGGGCATCCCGACGACGGAGTTCAACTCCGGCAAGACCGTCACCCACGGCGCGAACTGGTTCCAGATCAACGCCCGCGAGGACGGCACCCGGTCTTCGGCGTCGGTGTCCTATCTGCACCCGATCATGGGCAAGCGCCCGAACCTGGAGATCCGCACCGGCCTCCGGGCGAGCCGGCTGCTGTTCGACGGCCGCCGCTGCACCGGCGTCGAGGTGCTGGAGCCGGACCTGATCCACCACAGCGAAATCACCGCGCGCCGCGAGGTCGTGGTCAGCTCCGGCGCGATCGACACGCCGAAACTGCTGATGCTGTCCGGGATCGGGCCCGCCGAGCACCTGCGCGAGGTCGGCGTCGAGGTGCTCGTGGACTCGCCGGGCGTCGGCTCGAACCTCGAGGACCACCCCGAGGGCCTGGTGATGTGGGACGCCCTGCAGCCGATGGTCACCGAATCCACGCAGTGGTGGGAAATCGGCATCTTCACCATGACCGAGGACGGCCTGGACCGCCCGGACCTGATGTTCCACTACGGATCGGTGCCGTTCGACCTGAACACCGTCCGGCACGGCTACCCGACGACGGAGAACGGCTTCTGCCTCACTCCGAACGTGACGCGCAGCCGTTCCCGCGGCACGGTGCGGCTGCGCACCCGCGACTTCCGCGACAAGCCCCGCGTGGACCCGCGCTACTTCACCGACGAGTACGACATGCGCGTGATGACCTACGGCGTGAAGCTCGCCCGCGAGATCGCCGCCCAGCCCGCCCTCGACGAATGGGCGGGCGTGGAACTCGCGCCGGGCCGCGACTGCAAGACCGACGACGAGATCGCCGACTACCTCCGCAAAACGCACAACACCGTGTACCACCCGGCGTGCACGGCGCGGATGGGCGCGGACGGCGACCCGGAGGCGGTGCTGGACGCCCGCCTGCGCGTCCGCGGCGTCGACGGCCTGCGCGTGGCCGACGCTTCGGTGATGCCGTTCCTCGTCACGGTGAACCCGTGCATCACGACGATGGCGATCGGCGAGAAGTGCGCGGACATGCTCAAGGAAGACCGCCGCTGATCTTCGGGCGGGTGGTTGTGTTCCTGCGGGCACAACCACCCGTCCGTCTCGGGCGGCGAGACCGGTCAGCCCGCCGGGTCTCAGCGCCAGCGACAGCATTTCGCGCAGAATCATGTCCACCCCTCGCTTCGTCTTCCAGCCGTTGCCGGAGCACCGCGCGTACTCCGCGATGCACACCCGGTCAGTCGCCAGGGAACGCGCTGAGGTTCTCGCGTTACCGAATCGTGATCGAAGCTGCCGTCGGCCGCTCAGGCAAGAGCTGCGGCAAAGCCGTGCTCCAGGGGTGGATTTCGTTGCGAGACAAGCAAAATCACTGCAGCAGCGCGACGCACTCCACGTGATGCGTCATCGGGAACGCGTCGAAAGCCCGCAGATCCGTCAGCGAATACCCGTGCTCGGCGAAGAACTGCACGTCCCGCGCCAGCGCCGCCGGATCGCAAGCCACATAAACGATCCGGTCCGGCTCGCCAGCCGCGATCGCGTTGACGACCTCTCGGCCGGCACCCTTGCGCGGCGGGTCGAGCACCACGACGTCGACCGGCGTCGGAGCGTCCCCGATGAGGTGCTCCACTCGTCCGGAACGCCAGCTCACCTGCGGCAGATCGGCGAGATTGCGCTCGCCGTCGGACACCGCGCGCCGGCCGGATTCGATCGCCAGCACCCGGCCGTCCGCGCCGACCTGCTCGGCCAGCACCGAAGCGAACAGCCCGACCCCGGCGTACAGGTCCCAGGCGACCCCGCCGCGCGGCGCGGCCGCCCATTCCCGCACGAGTTCCGCCAGCGTGTCCGCCGCGTGCGGGTGGACCTGCCAGAACCCGTGCGCGTCGAGCCGCCAGTCCCGGCCCGCCGCGTGCTGGATCGCCATGCCGCCGGACAGCTGCTTGCCCTGGGTACGCCCGCGCACCGTGGCGAGTTCGCGCAGGTGGAGGTGGTTTTCGCCGTCGCTGGTCACTTCCAGTTCGGTGCCCGGCCGCCAGCGCTTGCTCAGCGCGGTGTCGAGCGATCCCGGTACCGCGATCGGGCAGTCGTCGATCGGGACGACCCGGTGGCTGTGGTGCGCCCGCAGCCCGGCTTGCCCGTCACGACCGGCGACGAGCCGCACCCGGCTGCGCCAGCCGAGCGGACCGCCGTCGAGCGGTTCCACGACCACCTCGCGCGTGATCCCAGCGAGCCGCTGCAGCTGTTCGGCCACCACCGCGGCCTTCAGTTCACGCTGGTAAGCCGGTTCGGCGTGCTGCCAGTCGCAACCGCCGCAGCCGCCGGGGGCGGCCAGCGGGCACGGCGGCGTCACCCGATGTTCGGACCCGCTCAGCACCTCGATCGCGTCGGCCCGGCAGAACGAACCGCCTTTGTCTTCGGTCACTTCGGCCCGCACACGTTCGCCCGGCAGCGCGTGCCGCACGAACAGCACTCGTCCGTCCACACGCGACACACAGTGCCCGCCGTGCGCGACCGGACCTACTTCCAGTTCCAGTACGCGGCCTAGCCAGCTGTCGCTCATTCAGATGATTCCTTTGTTACAGGGGCTGGCTTCTTGGCGTCCGAGGGACGGGGACCGCCGGGGGTGAACCCGCGCCGGACATCGCCGGCGGACGGGCGGGCCTTGCGCATCCGGGCGGCCGCCTTCTGCGACGACTCCAGCTGCCACGGCACGCTCGCCACGACGACCCCTGGCTGGAACAGCAGCCTTCCCTTGAGCCGCAACGCACTCTGATTGTGCAGCACCTGTTCCCACCAGTGCCCCACGACGTACTCCGGGATGAACACGGTGACCACATCGCGCGGGTTGGCGCTGCGGACCCGCTTCACGTAGTCGAGCACCGGTTTCGTGATTTCCCGGTACGGCGATTCGACGACCTTCAGCGGCACCTTGAATTTGTGCGCTTCCCATTCGTGGGTCAGCACCCGGGTGTCGGCGTCGTCCACATTGACCGTGACCGCCTCGAGCACGTCTGGGCGCATCGCCTTGGCGTAGGCCAGCGCGCGCAGCGTCGGCCGGTGCAGTTTGGACACCAGCACGATCGCGTGGTTGCGCGAGGGCAGCACGGTCGGCGCGTCGCCGATGTCCTTCAGTTCCTCCGACACCCGGTCGTAGTGCTTCCGGATCGCCGTCATGAGCGCGAAAATCGCCACCATCGCGGCGATGGCGATCCACGCGCCGAGGAGGAACTTGGTGATCAGCACGATCACCAGCACGACGCCGGTCATGGTGAGGCCGACCGCGTTCACCGTCTGCGAACGGCGCATCCGCCGCCGCGCCGCCGGGTCGGTCTCCTTGGCCAGCAACCGGTTCCAGTGCCGGATCATGCCCGCCTGGCTCACCGTGAACGACACGAACACGCCCACGATGTACAGCTGGATCAGCCGGGTGACCTCCGCGTCGAACGCGATGATCAGCACCAGCGCGAAAATCGCGAGGAACAGGATGCCGTTGGAGAACGCCAGCCGGTCGCCGCGGGTGTGCAGCTGCCGCGGCAGGTACCGGTCCTGGGCGAGGATCGAGCCGAGCACCGGGAAGCCGTTGAACGCGGTGTTCGCGGCCAGCAGCAGGATGATGCCGGTGGAGAACGAGATGTAGTAGAACGCGGGCGGGAAGTTCTCGAACACCGCGTGCGCGATCTGCGCGACGATCGTCTTCTGCTCGTAGCCCGCGGGCGCGCCGGACAGCTGCCGCGCCGGGTCCTCGGCGAAGTTCACCTTCGTGACGACCGCGAGCGTGATGATGCCGATGAGCATGGTCACCGCGAGCACGCCCATGAGCAGCAGCGTGGTGGCCGCGTTCTTCGACTTCGGCTTGCGGAACGCGGGCACGCCGTTGCTGATCGCCTCGACCCCGGTCAGCGCCGCCGCGCCGGACGAGAACGACCGCAGGATCAGGAACACGAACGCGATGCCCGCCCAGCTGCCTTCCTCGTGCAGCGTGAAGTTCGCGCTCTCGGCCCGCATCTCGGTGCCGGTGACGGTCTGGAACAGTCCCCAGACGACCATGATCAGGATGCCGGCGATGAAACCGTAGGTGGGGATCGCGAACGCCTTGCCCGATTCACGCACCCCGCGGAGGTTGAGCGCGGTCAGCACGGCGACGATCGCCACCGCGGCGATCACCTTGTGGTTGGCCACCCACGGGATCGCCGAGCCGATGTTGGCGACACCGGACGAAGTGGACACAGCGACGGTCAGCACGTAATCGACCAGCAGCGCGCTCGCCACTGTCAGACCGAACTTCCCGCCGAGGTTCGTGGTCGCGACCTCGTAGTCGCCGCCGCCGCTCGGATACGCGTGCACGTTCTGCCGGTACGACGCCACGACGACGAGCATGACCAGCGCGACCGCGATGCCGATCCACGGCGCGAAGGCGTACGCGGACAGGCCGGCCACGCTCAGTGTCAGGAAGATTTCCTCCGGCGCGTAGGCCACGCTGGACAGCGCGTCGGAGGCGAAAATGGGCAGCGCGATGCGCTTGGGCAACAAGGTGTGGGAGAGACGGTCGCTGCGGAACGGGCGTCCTAGGACCAGTCGCTTCAGCACTGTCGGGAACTTCGACACCACGAGAGCCTAACTGGCAGGGGGCAAGGTAGGTTCGGCGCTGGTGTCCGAGGGTACCCACGAACGGGTCATCCGCACCCTGCGAGGAGGCTAAGCGTGCACGTGGTGATCATGGGATGCGGCCGCGTCGGCGCGTCTCTGGCCGCGGCGCTCGAGCGGCTCGGCCACGACGTGGCCGTCATCGACAAGAACCAGCAGGCGTTCCGCAGGCTGGGCAGCGACTTCCACGGCCAGCAGGTCGTCGGGACCGGTTTCGACCGCCGGGTGCTCGTCGAGGCCGGGATCGAGCGCGCGGGCGCCTTCGCCGCCGTGTCGAGCGGCGACAATTCCAACATCATCTCCGCGCGGGTCGCGCGCGAGAACTTCGGCATCGAGCACGTGGTCGCGCGCATCTACGACCACAAGCGGGCCGCGGTGTACGAACGGCTGGGCATCCCGACCGTCGCGACCGTGCCGTGGACGACCGACCGGTTCCTGCGCACCCTGCTGCCCGACGGCGTCGCCTCCGCGTGGCGCGATCCGTCCGGCAACGTCGCGCTGCTGCAGCTGCCGCTGCACGAGGGCTGGGTCGGCCGCAGCGTCCGCGAGCTGCAGGAGACGACCGGCGCGCGGGTGGCGTTCATGATGCGGTTCGGCACCCCGGTGCTGCCGGACGCGAAAACCGTCGTGCAGGCCGACGACGACGTGTGGGTGGCGGCGCGCTCGGGCACCGTCGGAGACGTGACGAGCCTGGCCGCTCGCGCCCCCGAGGAGGAGAACTGATGCGGGTCGCGATCGCGGGCGCGGGAGCCGTCGGGCAGTCCATCGCCGCCGAGCTCATCGACGGGCGCCACCAGGTGATGCTGATCGAGCGCGACGCCGACCAGTTCGAGCCGGAATCCGTTCCGCAGGCCGACTGGGTGCTCGGCGACGCGTGCGAGGTGTCGATCCTCGAGGAGTCCGGCATCGAACGCTGCGACGTCGTGATCGCGGCGAGCGGCGACGACAAGGCGAACCTCGTGGTGTCGCTGCTGGCGAAGACGGAGTTCGCGGTGCGCCGCGTGGTGGCGCGGGTGAACAACCCGGCCAACGAATGGCTGTTCACCGACGCCTGGGGAGTCGACGTGGCCGTGTCGACCCCGCGGATGCTCGCCGCGATGGTCGAGGAGGCGGTGAGCGTCGGCGATCTGGTGCGGCTCATGACGTTCCGGCAGGGGCAGGCGAACCTGGTGGAGCTGACCCTGCCGGAGGAGACGCCGCTGGCGGGCAAGCCGGTGAGCGAACTGGCGCTGCCGCGCGACGCGGCGCTGGTGACGATCCTGCGCGGCGACCGGGTGATCGTGCCGCAGCCGGAGGATCCGCTGGAGGCGGGCGACGAGCTGCTGTTCGTCGCGACCTCGGACGTCGAACCGGAGATCCGCACGGCGCTCGGCTACTGAGCCGCTGCTGAGACGCGAAGAAGGGGCGGGCCCGCAGTGGGCCCGCCCCTTCTTCGTGCGTCGGATCAGGTCTCGGTGGTCGGAGTCTGCGCGTATTTCTGCCGCAGCCGCGCCTCGACCTGCGCGTCGGTTTCCGGTTCCGGTTCTTCCTCGGCGAGCGCCTTCAGCCGCTTGTCGGAGCGGCGCACCGCCCAGACGACCACCAGCAGCCCGATCGCGTACAGCGGGTAGCCCATCGCGATCTTGGCGAACGCGAGCCAGCCGGTCTGGTCGCCGTCGTACAGCCAGCGCTGCACCACGAACCGGGCGGCGAAGATGACCGCCATCGCGAGCGTCGCGACGTCGTAGCCGTAGCGCGACGGCTTGTCCTTGCGCCAGGCGGTGCCGTTGCCGTTGAGCGCGTTCCACACGACGCCCGCCAGCGGCCAGCGCACGAGCACCGACACCACGAACACGCCGCAGTACACGAGGCTCGCCCAGATGCCGAAGAGGAAGAACCCCTTCGCGGACCCGGTGCGGAACGCGATGAACGCCGCGATCGCGACGCCGAAGAAACCCGAGATGGCCGGCTGCAGCGGCTCCTTGCGCACGACGCGCAGGACGGTGATCGCCACCGCGCTGCCGATCGAGCCCCAGATCGCCACGGTGAGCCCGAAGATGGCGTTCAGGAGGACGAACACGATGACCGGCACCGAGGAATAGAACAGGCCGGAAACCCCGCCCATCTGCTCCATCAGCGTCGGCTGCCGCTGATCGTCGTCCCCGCTTCCGGGCACGTCCTTCTCGTCGCGAGGAGCGGGTTCAGTCACGAGAGTTGATCACCCTACCGGGCTCTGGAGTTCGTAGTACGGGTTGTAGAGCACCTTGTGCCCGTCCCGTTCGGCCATCCGGCCGCGCACCTTGACGGTGCGGCCGGGCTCGATGCCGGGAATCCGGCGCCTGCCCAGCCAGATTAGCGTCACGCCCTGCGTGCCGTCGAACAGCTCCGCCTGCAGCGAGGCGGGCCCGTCGGTGGGAGACAGCTCGACGCTGCGCAACCGGCCGAGCACGGTCACCTCTTCGCCGGACCGGCAGTCACAGGCGCGCTGCGCGCCTTCGGCACCCGACCTCTCGGACATCTCGTCGGCGTCGAGGTCCTCGACGTCGCTGGTCAGCTTGCGAACCAACCGGCTGAAGTAGCCGCCGTCCTTGGCGGACATGGTGTGCTCCTGTGCTCCGGGGCCCCCGACTTCGTTCGGCCCGTGCGTGTTCCAGCGTAGCTGCGGTCCCAGCCAGGGAAACGGGTTTGCGGCAAGATCGCAACGTGACGTCCGCAATCCGGCTCCCGGCCGCCGTCCTGCTGCCCGGGACTGGCTCTGACGAGGTGTTCGTACGCTCGGTGTTCGCCGGGCCGCTCGCCGAGCTGGGGGTGCCGCTGATCACGCCCGCGCCGGCTGCCGGGGCGGCGGTCGCGGAGGAGTTTCTGGCCGGGCTGGACCGTCTCGCTGACCGGCACGGGACGTTGCTGGTGGGCGGGATTTCGTTCGGGGCGCATCTCGCGGCGGAGTGGGCGGTGGCGAATCCCGGGCGTTGCGGGGGGCTGCTTGCGGCGCTCCCGGCTTGGAACGGCGAATCCGGCCGAGCACCCGCGGCGCTGGCCGCGACGGTCACAGCGGATCTGGTGGCCGCTGAAGGGGTCGACGGGGCAGTCGCGCAAGCCGAGGCGGGGAGCCCGGGGTGGCTCGCGGAGGAGCTGGGCCGGGCTTGGCGGCGGCATGGGGACGGGCTGGAGGCCGGGCTGCGGGTGGCGGCGGGGAGGGCCGCGCCGACGGTGGAAGCCTTGAAAGGGCTGGATGTTCCGGCGGGCGTCGGGGCATGCGTGGATGATCCGATTCATCCCGCTTCGGTCGCCCAGGAATGGGCGGAAGCGTTGCCTCGGGGGCGGTACGGAGAGACGTCGCTCGCCGCGCTTGGCCGGGAGCGGGAAGCGCTGGGAAGAGCGACCGTCCTGGCGTTCTTGCGGTCTTTGTGACCGGCTCCCCTCTTGGGGGAACGTGAAAGCGGCCCCCACGGAACTGACGTCCGTGAGGGCCACCGGAAAAGTGCCTTAGCCCTGCTGTTCGGCGATGTGCTGGGCGACCGCGTCGGGAAGCGTGATGGGGAGCGGGGTGCGCACCGGCATCGGGGAGTTGCCCCGGTCTACGACCGTGTGGCGCACGATCGCCCGCAGCACCTCCGGGGCTTGGGCGGCGGCGGACTGCGGACCGGCGATGACGCCGCGCAGCATCCAGCGCGGGCCGTCCACTCCGACGAAGCGCAGGGCGACGTCGCCGACGATCGCGGACAGTTCCATGCCCCATTCGCCGCGGCCGATGTTGACCTTCGCGCCGTCCGCGCGCAGCTGGTCGGCGAGTTCGTTGCTCACCTCGCGCCACAGGCCGCCGGATTTCGGGGCCGCGTAGGCGCTGACGGTGATCTGCCCGACCTCCGTCACGACGTGCACCGCGCGCACGCCGCCCTCCTCCGGGTCCATTTCGACCTGCACCTGCGAGCCGTCGGGCACCGGAACGCGCACCGAACCGAGGTCGATGCGCGGGATGCCGTCTTCTTCGGCTTCGGCGGCGTCGAACGGGCCGTCGGTCGTTTCCGAAAGCTGGTCCTCGGGTTCGAGCGCGTCGTCGGTGCCGTCCGCTTCGGCGCTTTCTCCGCGCCGGGAAGCGGCACCCCCGGTCTCGTCGTCGCCGGACCGGCGCTTGCGTCCGAAAATCCCCACTATCGTTCCGTTCCTTCCCCGGTGCCCGCGCCGGTGTCTCCGGCGCCGGGTGCCAGTGTGGCGTGTCCGCCGGTCGAGCCGTAACCTCCCGCGCCGCGCTCGGTCCCGTCGAGTTCGGCGACCTCGACGAACTCCGCGTGCTCCACGCGCTGCACGACCAGCTGCGCGATCCGGTCGCCGCGCGCCAGCACGATCTTCTCGCGCGGGTCGTGGTTGACCAGGCACACCTTGATCTCGCCGCGGTAGCCCGAGTCGATCGTGCCAGGGGTGTTCACCACCGACAGCCCGACGCGCGCAGCGAGCCCGGAGCGAGGATGCACGAACCCGGCGTACCCGGGAGGCAGCGCGATCGCGACCCCGGTGCCGACGACCCCGCGCTCGCCGGGCCCGAGCACGATATCCGAGGTGGTGACGAGATCGGCCCCGGCGTCGCCGGGCCGGGCATAGGCGGGCGGCGGGACTTCGGGGTCGAGCCGCTGGAGGAGGACCTGAACGCTGGACACGGGCGGCGAGACTACCCTTGTCCTGTGGCTGACCGCGTGAACACCGCCGCGACGGGCGTCGTCGCACACTCCGAACGGCTCTACCTGCCGTGGTGGGGCTGGCCCCTGCCGATGGCCGGAGCGATCCTGCTGGGCGTCGAGGTCCACCTGGGCTACCCGTCGATCCCGATGTGGATCCCGCTCGCGATCGCCGTGCCGGTCATGGCCGCCCTCCTGCTCTCGCTGGGCCGGGCGAAAATCAAGATCACCAGCGGCGACGACCCCGAACTCTGGGTCGGCGACGCCCACCTGCCGCTCCGCTACGTCGGCGACATCGACATCGTCGAAAACGACGCCAAACGCCACGCCCTGGGCCGCGACGGCGACCCCGCCGCCTTCGTCCTGCACCGCGGCTGGGTAGGCCCCGCCGTCCGAATCACCCTGACAGACCCAGCCGACCCCACCCCGTACTGGCTCTTCAGCACCCGCAAACCAAAGCGAGTAGCAGAACTCCTCCGCGACAACGCCTGACCCGCACGCGCTGGCCGTGAGGGGGAACCCTCACAGACGCTGATTCCCCCCAGGGTTCCCCTCACGACCCGCGCCCCGCCCCAATGTGGCATTGGGTGCGTCAGACGCACCGAACGCCACATTGGGTGCGTCCCATGCACCCAATGCCACATTGGGGCGCTAGCCCACCCACCGAACCGCAGCCGACGCACCCAACGATCAAGGCACCCAGTCCCTCCCCCCGCACACCCACCCAAGCCCCGCGCCCCACCTGCCCCACCGCAGCCCGCGCACCCAAACCCACCAGCGCACCCAAGCCCCGCGCCCCCCAACCGCACCCGCGCACACAAACCCACCAGCGCAGCCACACCCGGCCCTGCACCCCGATACGAAGCCTCCCCTGCGGTTCGGGGGTGCTTGTCAAGGCATCTTTCCCGCCTTGCCAAGCACCCCCGAACCGTCAGCACA
>NZ_JBSHAM010000058.1:0-6485 GCF_053611505.1 Amycolatopsis sp. NPDC054798
GCGGCGGCCAGGTCCTCTAACCCGTCCAGCGCCGGGACGTCGCCGACGCGAGTGAACTCCTCGGCCACGAACGCCAGCCGGTCCGGTTCGACGCCTTTGTCGCCGAGGTAGGCGCGCAGATACGACGCCTGGAACTCGAACTTCTCCCGCGGCGCGCCAGGGCCGTATCCGCCGCCTCGCGCGGCGACGATCACGAAGTCCTTGTCCGCCAGGAGTTTCCGGCCGCTCTCCGGATCCACGAACACTCCGGGGAAACTGATCCGGTCGATCCACGCCTTGAGCGTCGCGGGAATGCCGAAGTTGTACATCGGCACCCCGAGCAGCACGGCGCGGGCTTCGCGCACCTCGTTCACCAGCGGCAGCGTCAGGTCCCATTCGCGCTGTTCGTCGTCGTCCGCGATCAGCGCCGCGATGTCTTTCAGCGACAGTGCTCCCTTGCGTTCGACGCGGCGGCCGAGCCGCGCGTACGCCTCGCGCAGCGGCGGCACGGGTTCGGCGGAAACGTCGCGATAGCGCACCGTCCCGCCGCCTCTGCGCCACTCCTCGGCGAACAGCGCGCCCAGCCGCCTGCTCACCGACGCTTCGCGGTCGGCGCTCGAATCCACGTGCAGCAGGGGCGCTAGCATGACGGTCATCCGGTTCCTCTCGTCCTTGGTCCTCGGGCCGGCACTCCCATGACGGATCGAGACGGGAAAAGGTGACCGATGGACGACGCACTGGCGCGGCGCTTCGAAAACGAGCGCCCGCGGCTGCACGCGCTGGCCTACCGCATGCTGGGCTCGTCAGCCGAGGCCGAGGACGTCGTGCAGGAGACGTGGCTGCGGCTGAACCGCACGCCCGGTGCCGACAACCTCGGCGGCTGGCTGACGACCGTCGTGTCGCGGCTCTGCCTCGACGCGCTGCGGGCCCGGCGGGAAACCCCGGTTTCCGAACTCCCCGACGCCGCCGGGGGCGACGTTCCCGAGGACGAGGTCCTGCTGGCCGGGGAGGTCGGACGCGCGCTCCTGGTGGTGCTGGACCGGCTCGCCCCGCCCGAGCGGGTGGCGTTCGTGCTGCACGATCTGTTCGCGGTGCCGTTCGACGCGGTCGGGCCGATCCTCGACCGCACGCCCGCCACTGCGAAGAAACTCGCCAGCCGGGCGCGGTCGCGGGTGCGCGGGGTGTCGGCGGTGCCTGCCGCGGAACTGGCTGAGCACCGGGAAGTGGTGACGGCGTTCTTGTCCGCGGCCCGGGGAGGGGACATGGCGACGCTGCTGACCGTGCTGGCGCCGGACGTCGTGCGGCATACCGATCCGGCGATGCTGCCGCCGGGCGCCGCTGCGGTGCTGCGCGGGGCGGGCGAAGTCGCGCGGGGCACGAAGCTGTTCGCGGGGAATGCCCGCCTCGCCGAACTCGCGCTGATCGACGGGGATGTCGGGCTGGTGCTCGCTCCGGCAGGACGGCTGGTGGGGGTGCTGAAGATCGAGGTTCACGGCGGTCTGTTGCGGGGTTATGAGGTGATCGTGAGTTCTGAGCGGTTGACGAGGATCGAGATCGCGACGCTTTCCCGCGGGGCTGCATAGGTCGTTATACACCCTTGTTCGACGGAAACGGCGGGGGACGGCTTCGCGGCCGTCCCCCGCCGGACCGGTCAGTTTTCCGGGGTCACCGAGAGGACTTTGATGGTCCACGGGCAGTACTGCCGGACTTTCCATTCGTCGGGGTTGCTGACTTCGTGCGGCTGGCCGTCGCACGCTTCGATCGTGGTGTCGGCCCAGTGGAAGGTGGCGGGGTCGATGTGCCAGTCGTATCCGGTGTTGACGCCCGAGGAACCCCGGACGATGTCGCCGACGGGAATTCCCGGATGCGTGGCCTGGCCGTTCATGAGTCTGACCGCCTGGTCCGCGTCGGACTGCTTCAGCAGTTCGACCCGGTAGACGTCGCCGCTGGAGAAGACCTGGATCGTGGCGATGCTGGCACCGGCCTGCTGGGCGGGCACGGCGGCCATCGCCGAAGTGGTTCCCAGCAGCAGCGCACTCGTGGCCGCCGCACCGGCCACAACCGCAGTGAGCGTACGCATGTGCAGATCCTCCCTGTTGTTCTTCTCTGGGCGGTTTGCCGCCCGCGTTCCGACCGTAGCGCCGGCCCGCCGGGGAGGAATCAGTTTTCCGTGCACTTTTCCTGCATATTAGACCCGACAAGGAGAACCGCCAGGACGGGCAGTTTCGCGATATTTCCGGCAGATCGGGACTACCTGCGGGAAAGTAACCTAAGTTGCGCTGTTTGTTCCTTTTTCGACTGCGGAAAACGCAGCGCAAACGCCAAGGAGCACATGAATCCTCATTCACATCATCTCGTGCTGATCCTCCACAGTGGACTGTTCCGCCAGCCGATCGCGCGGTGCGGCCGCGTCAGTCCCTCCCGGCCTGGACGATCTTCTCGGCGAGCAGCCGGGGATCGGTGAAGACGGCCTCGTGGCTGCCGGGCAGCTGCACCAGCCGGTGCAGGCCGAGCCGTCCGGACATCCGCGGGTGCCATCCCCATTCGCCGGGAGGCAGCGCGGTGTCGTCGGTGCAGTTCAGGAAGCTTTTGGCGATCTCCAGCCGGGAGAACCTCGACAGGTCGAGCCGGTCGAGAAAAGGCTGGTAGGGCGTCGGCGACAGCCGCCGGTACGCGGCCGTCGCGCTGTCGAGATCGGCGTCCTGGATGAACGCCTCCCGCCAAATGGGGAACGGCAGCGTCACCGTGTTGTCGGCCGATCCCCTGGCCAGATGTGCGAACAACTCGCGGTAGTGCGGCGGAAGATCGTCCTCGACGCTGGTGCCCGGCCTCGGCACGAAGGCGTTCCAGAACACCAGGCGACGCAGCCGCTCCGGGATTTCCTCGGCGACCCGTGCGATCACCGTTCCGCCGAAGCTGTGCCCGACCAGCACGACGTCCGTGAGATCGCGGTCCACGACGAACCGCTGGATCGACCGCACGCAGTCGTCGTGGTGAACCGCTTTGTGCGCGCCTTTGCCGTGACCGGCGACAGTCGGGCTGTACGCGAGGTGACCGAGTTCTTCCAGCCGGGAAGCGACCGCGTCCCAGGCCGAGCCGTCGTGCCAGGAACCGTGCACGAGAACGAACGTGATCATGATCGAGCCTCCGGATGTGGATGTGCGGAACAGGGCGAGAGGAAGACGGCGGTTCGCGGAGAAGACCGACCGGCCGGCGAACCCCCGGCAGCGAGCGGCAGCTGCGCCGGGCCGACCATCGCTTGCCTGTCTGCATCCCGACGCGAGGGGAGGCTAGTAGCGGCCCCAGGGAGCGGTCCCGGACCCGGTCCCGCGCCGCGACGACGCGCGGCCTGCCGCTGGCACGGCCCCTCAGGAAGCGATCCGGGACGGCGTGACATATGCCCTCGCCCGCGGGGATTCGCTGGTCGCCGCGGATCGGGCAAGCGTGAGGCCTGCCCCAGCCCAGGGGAGGTGGCGTGCCGCGCCAGGCTGGGGCAGGCATAACGGTGCGGTGAGCGATGGGCGGGACGCTCCTAACCGCACCGAGCCTTAGGGTGGTTCATCCCTTTTCCCGGTTTTCGGTTCTCCGGAAAGACGATGGTGTCCTCGACCTTCGGAATGACGTCGGTGTCGTCCTCCGAGCCCTTTCCGGCGCGTTCGGCGGCGGCCTCCTCGGCCGTCCGGCGGAATTCGGCCAGCCGGGCCTGTTCGATCTCGGCCTGGACCTCGTAGTCCAGCCGGGCCTGGAGGTCGCGGACCGTCGGCCGTCCGCGCGGGGGCGGGATCGGCCGGCGGGCCCGCCACACCCACATCGAGACCAGTACCAGCAGCAAGAGCACGCAACACACGATCACCACCGCCGGACGGCCGGTGCGGGTGGCCTCGCCGAGTGCCGTTGCTGCCTTCATGCGACGCACCTCTCAGCTTCGGAAGTGTCTTCGCTCTGCCCCACCACCATGCGGCCGGGCAGTGGCCTGGACCAGCCAGCAAACCGGGCGAAAAGCGGGCGGCAACCGAGCGAATCGCCTTGCCTCGCACACGGTGACCTGCGGTAATCTGACGACCCCGGTTCGTGGCGAAGGGGTGTCGCCCATGGGCGAACGGCGAGAAGGACTTGTCCGGGCACGCAAAGCGGCGAACCTGACGCAAGAAAAGCTCGCCGCACTGCTTCCCGCTGACGAGAAAAGCATCCGGGCCTGGGAATCCGGACGTTCCGAACCGCGCCCGTGCCGGCGCGACCGGCTGGCCCGGCTCCTGCGCATCAGCCCCGCCCGGCTGGAGGAGCTGCTCCGGGAGGGCACCGCGCCGGACTTCCGGGGGCCGCCGGGGCCGTCCAACGTCCTGCTCCCGGTCATCGTGGACGGGCGCCCGGTCGCGCTGCCCCTCGACCGGGCCACCGTCGCGGCCAGCGTTCTGGGCCGGCTCGTGCCCGCCCCCGGCGACGCGGCCCCGCCTGCGGTTCCGACTACAGAATGGGACGCCATGAGCCCGCTCAGTCGCCGCTCACTGCTCAAAAACGGCCTGCCGGTCGCGGCTTTGCCCGCGCTGGGAATAGGCAGCGCCGAGCACGTCGCGCGAGCGCTGGAGAATCCGCGGAGATACATGGACAAAACCGTCACGCATTATTTCCGGCGGCAGCTCGACCAGTACAAATACGAGGACGGCGAAAGCGGTCCGGCGAAAACCCTTCCGATGACGCTCGGCGTGCTGGACATCATCGACCGGATCGCCCGCGACGCGACCGCCGAGGATCAGCGGGACCTGCTGCGCATCGGTTCGGAGGGCGCGGAGTTCGCCGGCTGGCTTTACCGGGACCGCAGGCAGCGGGAGGATTCCCTGTACTGGCACGACCGCGCGATGGAATGGGCGCAGGCGGCGGGCGACAGCGCGATGCAGGGCTACATTCTGCTCAAAAAAGCCCAAGTCGCCTACGACGAACGCGATCCGCGGCGCATGCTCATCCTCACCAGGGCGGTGCGCAGCGGCCCCTGGTCGCTCCCCCAGCGGCTCCAGGCCGAAGCCGCGCAGCAGGAAGCCCGCGCGGAAGCGATGCTCGGCGCGACGGCCGATCAGGTCAACCGGAAACTCGACGTCGCCTGGAAACTGCTGGACGAGGCCGGGCCGGTCGAATCGCCGCTGGGCGCGCACTTCAACGCGACCCTGCTGAACATGCAGACCGCCATCTGCTACACCGAAGCGGGCGAACCGCGCCGGTCGGTGGAGCTGTACGAGAAGACGTTGAAGGAAACCCAGTTCTCCCGCCGCGATTACGGTTTCTTCTTGTCTCTCATGGCAAACTCGCTGGCCCTTTCCGGCGAACCGGACCAAGCAGCCAGAACCGGCCTCGCCTCCGCGCATCGCGCGGCGGAAACGAACTCCCGCCGCACCAAGGAAGAACTGCGCCGGGTCGTCGAAGTGCTCAAACCGTGGCACAACCGCCCGGACGTCCGGGAATTCCGGGAGGCGCTCAACGGCTGAGCCATTCCCGGACTTCGCTGATCACCTGCCCTTGCCATGCTCGCGTCCGCGGATCGGCGTATTCCGGGTCGTTGTGCACCGCGAAGCCGTGCTGCGCCCCGTCGAGCTGGATCAGCCGGTGTTCGCAGGTCAGCTCCCGGTCGGCCGCCCGCGACGACTCGACGGGGACGAAGGTGTCCTCGGTGCCGTGCACGATGAGCGTCGGCGCGGCGATGCGAGGCAGGTTTTCGCGGACCTCGAACCAGAACGCCTCGTTGAGCAAGGCGCGGCCGAGCCGGAAACCGGGCCCGTGCAAGAGATAGTTCTGCTTCTTGAGTTCGGCGGCCTTCTCGTCGTCGAGATAACCGTCCGCGGACCACTCGGCTTTGTCGTCGACGAACCGCTTGCGGTAGTCGAGGAGCGGGTTGAACAGCACGAGCCGCTCGACGTCGTCCGGCCGCTTGGCCACGTAGTGCGCCGCGACGCCGCCGGAGAAACTGGCCGCCGCGAGCGACGTGCGCACGCCAGGGACAGCGCCGGCCAGGTGCTCCAGGCTGCCGCGGATCACGTTGAGCAGAGCGGAAAGCGTGAGATCCTCTTGACGGCCTTCGCTCTCGCCGTGACCTGGGAGGTCGATTCTCAAGGAAGCTGTCCCCGCCTCGGCCAGACCGGCGGCGAGCCGGGTGAAGAACCCGCCTTCCTCGCGGGTGACGCTCGCCCCTTGCACGAGCAGCACCGCGCGGCGGCCTGCGCCGTCCGGCTCGGTGAGGGTGGCGGCCAGATCGAGGCCGTCCGGTGTACGAACTGTCCGATAGCTGTCGCGCGACATGGACACTCCCGGAGTTGTCGTCACCCCCCAGTGTGTCAGGTTCACGCGATCGGGGGCGGAATTTTCCGACGGTGTAACGAAGCAGACAGTTGGCCCGCGTGCGGCAGGTTCCTCGCTCCCGCAGAAGTGCGGGGTGGGGGCCGAGGGTGTGATATATGATAAGACAGTGGCGTTGAGCGGCGCGACCGCGGCGGACTGTTAAAAAATAAAAGACCAACACA
>NZ_JBSHAM010000058.1:6495-57214 GCF_053611505.1 Amycolatopsis sp. NPDC054798
GCCACTTTTGGAAATAATTTCCAACATGGGGCACATACACGGACCGCACACCGCGCTCCCGCCCGACCGGTCCGTCCGCAGTCAGCCCGCTCGGCCTTCCCGACCCGGGCCGACGCGCTCCCAACCCACCCGCAGCACCAACCTCAAGCCCCAGGCATCGGAATCCAGGTCCGTGAAGGGGCCCCTCACGGACTTGCCACAGCGCCGGGAACGGAGCCCGCCGGTCAGCCGCCTACTTCTTCAGCCGGCGGCTCCCGCCGTGCCAATCCTGTTCCCTCCCAGTCTCTCCCGCCGCCACGCCGAACGACGGCAGCTGCGGCATCTCCCGCAGACTCCGCTTCAGCTCGGCGAAACCCGGGAACGCCGCCAATCCCACCACGTGGTCCCACAGCTCCGCCGCCTCCTCGTCCGACGGCAAGCGGCTGATCACCGGGCCGAAGAACGCGACCCCCTCCGGCGGGCGGAAGTGCAGGATCGGCGTCCCGACGTCTTTTCCGGTCAGCGAAAGGGCTTCGTCCGTCTCCCGCTGGATCTCAGCGTCCCACTCAGCGGCATCGACGGCAGAAGCGAGCGAAGCGTCAAGACCAGCTCGCGACAACGCCGACGCGGCAGCCGAACGCGTGCCGTGCGCAGCGCGCGCCTCGGCGGTGTCCTCGACCAGGCCGCTCTCGAAGTTCTGCTCCCCCAGCGCCTCGTACAGCGGGCCGACCGCCTCCCGGCCGTGTTCCGCGCGCACCGCTGCAGCCAAGCGGAGCAATCGCAGACCGGCAGTGTGCGAGGCGTCGTACTCCGGCGGGAAATGCGTCGCGTAGTCCAAGTGCGCGTTCAGCAACCGCAGCGAAATGAAGCGCCAGTCCACCTCGTAGTCGCGCTGGCGGGCGACCTGGCGGACCCATTTGCTGGTCATCCACGCGAACGGGCACACCGGATCGAAGTAGAAATTCAGCTCGGCCATGGCCCGAGTCTAGGAAAGATCAGGCCCCTTTGCTCCGCCGTCCCGCCTCGCCGGACAGCTCCTGGTGGTGCTGCACGGCCAGCTGGACGATGTGCCGCACGTGCGGATCGTCAAGCACGTACACCTGCCGCTTCCCCTCGCGGCGGGCACGGACCAGGCCGGCGAGTTTCAGCTTGCCCAGGTGGTGGCTCGCGGTCGGCACGGTCTGGCCGGTTTCCTCGGCGAGCGTGCCGACGTCGCGTTCCCCGTGCGACAGCAGCCAGAGCAGGTGCAGCCGCACGGTCGCGGACAGCAGGCCGAACGTCGCCGCCGCGTCCTGCAGCAGGTCGGCGGGGAGGGGTTCGGGCGGGGGCAGGGAGGGGGTGGACACGACGGACATCCTCTCGGGTGGGGTTCCAGGGTGACTTAGCCCCCATCAGTTGCACAAGTGTTTGACTGTTTCCGTGATCTGCGCTCTACTGGTCCCCGGCCGGTGCGGGACACCGGCCGCTGAGTCTTGCGGAGGAGGTGAGCCGGGTGACCGGCGAAGGAAGTAGTCGGCACGACCGTGCGGGAACCCGGGCAGCCAGGTAGGTCCGGGCGAACCCCGCGCGGTCCGCTGCTGCCCAGCTGACATCGAGGGGACGACCATGACCCGCTTTCCCGCGCTGCGCGCCCACGGCGACGCGCCGGTGCTCACCCTTTTCCGGAATCTCGACAGCTCGCCGAAAGGCCTCACCGAGAACGAGGCAGCCGAAAGGTTGCGCAGCTTCGGCGACAACCGCATCGACGGCACGCTCCGTGCGCCGGCCCGTGTCTGGGACGCCGCGCGCAGCCCGTTCGTCGCGTTGCTGACCGCGCTCGGCGTCGTGTTCGCTGGCGTCGGCGACGTCCGCGGCGCGGTGACCGTCGGCGTGATGGTCGTGCTCAGCATCGGTTTGCGCTACTGGCAGCACGCCCGGTCCGAGCGCGCGATCAGCGCGGTTCGCGACCAGATCACCACCACTGTCACGGTGCGCCGGCGCGCGGCGGCGGATTTTCCCGGCAGCGAGCGCGAAGTGCCGACGTCCGACCTCGTGCCCGGCGACGTGGTGCTGCTCGGACCTGGCGACGTGATCCCGGCTGACGTCCGCGTTGTCGCTGCGAAAGACTTCGTGGTGGACCAGTCGGCGCTGTCCGGCGAGGCACTGCCGGTCGCGAAGCGCGCGCCCCGGCCCGGCAAGCACGAAGACCACGAACTCGTCGAGACGCCCGCGCTCGGGTTCGCGGGCACGTCCGTGGTCGGCGGCACCGCCACCGCGGTCGTCGCCGCGACCGGCGGCGAGACCTACTTCGGCGAACTGGCCAGGCAATCCGCCGAGCCGCGCGCGGAATCGAGCTTCGATGCCGGGGTCCGCCGCGTCGGCTGGACGCTCGTGCGGTTCATGCTCGTGATGGTGCCGATCGTGCTCGTCGTCAACGGCACGGTCACCGGGGACTGGGCGCAGGCGGGGATGTTCGCGGTCGCCGTCGCGGTCGGCCTCACTCCGGAGATGCTGCCGGTCATCGTCACCACGAACCTCGCACGGGGCGCGGCCGCGCTGTCCCGGCGGCAGGTGATTGTCAAGCGGCTCAACGCCATCCAGGATCTCGCCGCGATGGACGTGCTGTGCGTCGACAAGACCGGCACGCTCACCGAGGACCGGATCGCCTACGCGCACAGCGTCGACTACTCCGGCGGCCCGGACGGCGAAGCGGCCGAATACGCCGGGCTGGCCGTGCGCTTCCAGACCGACCGGCACGACCGCCTGGACGAGGCGATCGAGACCCTGTTCGACGGCGAGGACGACCTGGTCGCCGACGCGCTGTTCACCGGCGTCGCCGAGATCGGCTTCGACCACGCGCGCCGCCGGGCCAGCGTCGTCGTCCGGCGAGGCAGCGAGCACCTGCTGATCAGCAAGGGCGACCCGGACGAGATCCTGCCGCGCTGCAGCCACGCCCGCCGCGACGGCGTCGTCGCCGAATTCGACGACGCGGCCCGGATCGGCGCGGAAGAACTGGTGCGCGCCTACGCCGAGCACGGCATGCGAGTGCTCGCGGTGGCGGCTCGCGAGGTCCCGGCCCGGCTCGACGGATTCGACGAAACTGACGAGAACGAGATGATTCTCGTCGGTTTCGCGGGATTCGTCGACCCGGTCCGCGACGGCGTCGTGAGCGCGGTGAAAACCCTTGACGGGCAAGGCGTCGCGCTGAAAGTGCTGACCGGGGACAACCGGCATGTCGCCGCCCGCGTCGCGGATTCGGCGGGCATCCCGGTCGGCGAAGTCGTGCTCGGCCGTCAGGTCGAAGCGGCCGACGACGCTGAACTGCGCGAGATCGTCAAGGGCACCACAGTTTTCGCGAAGCTCACGCCAGCGCACAAGGCCCGCGTGGTCACCGCGTTGCGGGAGAACGGCCGTGCGGTCGGCTTCGTCGGCGACGGTGTCAACGACGTCGCCGCTCTGCGCACCGCCGACGTCGGCATCGCTCCGGACACCGCCACTGACGCAGCGAAAGACGCGGCGGATCTGGTGCTGCTGGAACGCGACCTCGGCGTGCTCGCGCGCGGCGTGGCCGAAGGACGGCGGACGCTCGGCAACACGCTGAAGTACGTCAACATCACCGCCGCGTCGAACTTCGGCAACGTGCTGTCGGTGCTCGCGGCCAGCGCCTTCCTGCCGTTCTTGCCCATCCTGCCGATCCAGCTCGTGGTGTCGAACCTGCTCTACGACCTGGCTCAGCTCGCGCTGGCGTGGGACCGGGTGGACGAGGACTACCTGAGCCGTCCGCGCCGCTGGGACGCGCGCGGGCTGACCGGCTTCATGCTTGTCTTCGGGCCGCTGTCGTCGCTGTTCGACCTCGCGACGTTCGCGGTGCTGTGGCACGTCTTCGGCGCGGGCGCCGACCCGCTGCTGTTCCAGACCGGCTGGTTCGTCGAGGGTCTGCTTTCGCAGCTGCTGGTCGTGCTCGTCCTGCGCGGCCGCGGCTCTCCCCTGCGCGGCAGCCGCCCGGTCGTGCTGGCCGCGGCCGCCGCCGCGCTTGCCGGCCTGCTGGTGCCGCTGTCGCCGCTCGCCGGGCCGCTGCGGATGCAGGCGCTGCCCGCCAGTTATCTGCTGTGGCTGGCGGTCGTCCTGATCGGGTACGCATTGGCGGCTCAGGTAGCGAAACGGGGCTACGCACGCCAACGTACGTGGTGGTAACCGCCCTTTTCCGAGCCTTTCGCCCAACCCTTTTCTGAACTTATCGCAACAAAAAGTGGGAGCGCAGATGACGACTGCGGAGATGTTGCTGCGCCTTGGCACCGGAGTGGGCCTCGGCACAGTGATCGGATTTGAACGCCAATACCGTGCCCGGATGGCAGGGCTGCGCACGAACGCACTGGTCGCGGCGGGTGCGACGCTGTTCGTTCTGCTGTCCGCGCACGGCTTCAGCGGAGCGAGCGCCGACCCCACCCGGGTCGCCGCGCAAATCGTTTCCGGAATCGGTTTCCTCGGCGCGGGCGTCATTCTGCGCGAAGGGCTGACCGTGCGCGGCCTCAACACGGCGGCGACATTGTGGTGCTCCGCCGCGGTGGGCGCGCTGGCCGGAGCCGGGCTGTACACGGCGGCGGGCGCGGGCACTGCCGTCGTGATGGCAGTGAACATCGCACTGCGCCCGCTCGGCCGGGCAGTCGACCGCCGTCCGGCGACCGGTCGCGAAACCCCGACGTCGTACACCTTTCTGGCAGTGACCAAGGACGACGCCGAAGCGCACGTGCGAGCTTTGCTCGTGCAGGCGCTGGCCCGCACCGATTTCGTCCTGCAATCGGTCACCAGCACCAATGCCGACACCGGCGGACAGGTGCAGGTGCGCGCCGAACTGTCCGCCGATCAGCGCGACGACAAGCAGATGGAGTCGGCGGTGAGCCGGCTGTCCATGGAGCCCTCGGTGACCAGCGTGCGCTGGCAAGCCGAACTCTCCTACGCCGAACGAGACAGCGAGAACTAGACCATGCTGCGTACCTTCCCCACCCGCGGCGCGCTCGTCCGTCCGCGCCGCACCCTCGCCGATGTGGCGGTGTTCCTCGGCGCCGCCGCCGCGCTGTGGCTGATCGTGCGGCTCGCGCACGGCGCCACGACGGCGTGGACTCCGGCGACCGCACCGTCCACAGTGTCCACTGATCCGGCCGAACTCCCTTACTACGCCGGACGTTCGCTGCTGCGGATGTTCGTCGCGCTCGTATTGTCGGTCGGGTTCACTTTCGTCTACGCGACCGCGGCGGCACGGTTGCGGCGTACCGAGAAAATCCTGTTGCCGGCGCTGGACATCCTGCAATCGGTGCCCGTGCTCGGGTTCCTGTCGGTGACGATCACCGGGTTCATCGCGCTGTTCCCCGGCTCGCAGCTGGGCCTGGAATGCGCGTCGGTCTTCGCGATTTTCACTTCGCAGGCGTGGAATCTGACGTTCGCGTTCCACCACTCGCTGGTATCCCAGCCGCGCGACCTGGACGAAGCGGCGCGGCTGCTGCGGCTGTCCCGCTGGCAGCGGTTCTGGCGGGTCGACGTGCCCAGCGGGATGATCCCGCTGGTCTGGAACGGGATGATGAGCTTCGGCGGCGGCTGGTTCTTCCTCACCGCTTCCGAAGCGCTCAGCGTGAACAACCAGAACTTCGCGCTGCCCGGCATCGGTTCGTACGTCGCGACCGCCTCCGCAGAGGGCGACCTCGGCAAGGTGCTGCTGGCGGTCGGCGCGATGGTGGTCCTGGTCGTCGGCGTGAACGTGCTGTTCTGGCGGCCGCTCACGGCGTGGTCGGAGCGGTTCCGCATCGAGAATTCCGAAGCCGCCGAGGCGCCGCGCAGCCTGGTGCTCGACCTGCTGCGCCGCTCCCGGATCCCGGCGCTGCTCGGCCGGGTGCTCGGCAAACTGGTGTTCCCGCTCGACCGCGCGCTGGCGGTCTTCGGGCTCGCCGAGTACCCGCTGCGGTTCTCCCCCGCGCGAAGGCGTGCCGCGGACATCGTGTTCAGCGTCGTGGTCTTCGGGCTGATCGGCTACGGAGCCGTGCGCGCGGTGCTGTTCATCGGCGAGACCACCGGGTACGGCGAGATCGGCCACGTGCTGCTGCTCGGCCTGATCACGTTCGCCCGCGTCGTGACGCTGGTGGTCGCCGGCACGCTGGTGTGGGTGCCGATCGGGGTGTGGATCGGGATGAACCCGCGCGTGTCGCGGCTCGCCCAGCCGGTCGTGCAGGTGCTCGCGTCGTTCCCGGCGAACTTCCTCTTCCCGCTGATCACCGCCGTGCTCGTGGCGACCGGGATTTCCCTGGACTGGGGCGGCATCCTGCTGATGAGCCTCGGCGCGCAGTGGTACATCCTCTTCAATGTCATCGCGGGAGCTTCGGCCGTCCCGCACGACCTGCGCGAGGCGTCGGCGAACCTGCGGCTGCCGCGCGCGCTGTGGTGGCGGCGGCTCGTGCTGCCCGCGATTTTCCCGAGCTACGTCACCGGCGGGATCACCGCGGCGGGCGGCGCGTGGAACGCCTCCATCGTCGCGGAAATCGTCTCCTACAACGGGGTCACGCTCACCGCGACCGGTCTCGGCGCGTACATCGCCGACGCGACCGGCTCCGGCGACTCCGGGCGGATCCTGCTCGGCGTCGCGGTGATGAGCCTGTACGTCGTCGGCCTCAACCGCCTTTTCTGGCGGCGGCTGTACCGCCTCGCCGAACGCCGGTTCTCCCTGTCCTGAAAGGTATTCTCATGTCCGAAGTACTCGTGTCCGTCGACCGCGTCAGCAAGAGCTTCCCCGGTTCGGCGGGCGACGAACTGCGCGTCCTCGACAACATCACTCTCGACCTGCGCGCGGGCGAGATCGTCGCGCTGCTCGGCCGGTCCGGTTCCGGGAAATCGACGCTGCTGCGCACCATCGCCGGGCTGATCGGCCCGACCCGCGGCACCGTTCGCTACCGCGGCGACGAACTCGACGGAGCCAATCCGGGCGCCGCGATGGTGTTCCAGACCTTCGCGCTGATGCCCTGGCTGACCGTGCAGGACAACGTCGAACTCGGTCTCGCCGCGCGCGGTGTCCCGCCGAAGGCGCGCCGGGACCGAGCGTTGCAGGCGATCGACCTGATCGGCCTCGACGGCTTCGAATCCGCTTATCCCAAGGAACTTTCCGGCGGAATGCGGCAGCGCGTCGGCTTCGCCCGCGCGCTCGTGCTCGAACCGGACGTGCTGCTGATGGACGAACCGTTCTCCGCGCTCGACGTGCTGACCGCGGAGAACCTGCGCACCGAGCTGATGAGCTTGTGGCAGCGGGACGATTTCCCCACCAAGGCGGTCTGCATCGTCACGCACAACATCGAGGAGGCGGTCCTGCTCGCCGACCGGGTGCTGGTCCTCGGCGCCAACCCCGGGAACCTGCGCGCGGAGGTCGAAGTCGGCCTCGCCCGGCCGCGCGACCGCAAGTCCCCCGCGTTCGCCGCGTTGGTCGAACGGCTCTACGACCTGCTCACCGGACGCGACCCGGCGGCCGTCGAACCCGCGCAGGCCACTCCGACCGCACGGCCGCTGCCGCACGCGTCAGTCGGCGGGCTGGCCGGGCTCGTGGAGCTCGTGCACGCCCGCGGCGGGCACGCCGATCTGCCGGATCTCGCCGCCGAACTCAGCTTCGAGGTCGACGACCTGCTGCCGCTCGTGGACGCCGCCGCCCTGCTCGACCTCCTCTTCGTCGCGGGCGGAGACCTGCACCTGACCCCGGTCGGCACCGGGTTCACCACCGCGGACATCCAGACCAGCAAGAAGATCTTCGCCGGTCAGGTCCGCGAACGGGCGCCGCTGGTGCGCACGATCGTCAACGCGCTCACCGCCAGTTCGGACGGCACGCTGCGCGCGGAGTTCTTCCTCGACCTGCTCCGCCGCGGCTTCTCCGCCGCCGACGCCCGGCAGCAGCTCGACACCGCGATCGACTGGGGCCGGTACGCCGAACTCTTCGACTACGACACCGACAGCGACCGCCTCGCCGTCACCTCGTCGTGGGGGGGCGAAGGCGGGTGTAAAACGGTAAGCCCCCAACACCCACCCCCACCCCCCCCCCCCCGCCGCCCCGTGTTGTTCCGCGCAACGGGGGTTGCCCCGGGGGATCGCCGCTCACGACGCCTCACCCCTCGGGAGCCGTCTCCACCCGCTGGACGGGGCTGTCCGCCGGAGCGTCCGGAGCCGGAGCCCGGTTCACCATCGCGATCGAGACCGCCCCGATCACCGCCACCGCCGCGAAGAGGTAGAACCCCCACGGATACGCCAGCCCCGCCGACAGCAGCAGCCCGGTCACCAGCGGCCCGGACATCGCGCCGAACCGGCCGATCCCGCTCGCCGCGCCGAGACCGGTGCCGCGCGCTTCGGCGGGGTACACGCGGGCGATGTACACGTAGACCAGCACCTGCGAACTGAAGGTGAAGATCCCCGCCAGCAGAACGCCGACGTACACGCTCGCCCCGGGCAGTTTGATGCTCAGCAGCGCCAGGAACACCGCGGCCGCGGCGAACCACACGATGCTGGAACGGCGGTTGCCGATCCGGTCCGCCACCCGGCCGCCGACCAGCAGCCCGATGACCGCGCCGACGTTCAGCACCAGCAGCAGCGCCAGCGCCGCGCCGAGTTCGTAGCCCGCCGCGCGCATGATCTGCGGCAGCCAGGTGTTCAGGCCGTACACCAGCAGCAGCCCCATGAACGACGTCACCCAGAACGCGATCGTCGCGCGGCCGTAGCCGTGCCGGAACAGGACGCCGACCGGGTTGCGGTTCCGCCGGGCTTCCTTCGCCCGCTCCAGGACCTTCGACTCGGGGAGGAATTTCATCATCAGCGGCACCAGGACCAGCGCGGGCGCGGCCCCGATGACGAACATCCACTGCCAGCCGAACCGTTGCAGCACCAGGATTCCCAGCAGCGCGGTGAGCACCGCGCCGACGTGGTAGCCGGTCATCAGCACTGTGGTCGCGCTGCCGCCGCGGCCGATCCGCGCGTACTCGGTGATCAGCGCCAGCGCGGTCGGCAGCACGCCGCCGAGCCCGAGCCCGGCCAGGAACCGCAGCACGCCGAACAGCCACGGCCCGTTCGCGAACGCGCACAGCAGCGTGCAGACCGAGAAGCTGATCACGGTCAGCAGCATCATCCCGCGGCGGCCGAACAGGTCGCTGAGCGGGCCGATCGAGAACGCGCCGACCGCCACGCCGAGCAGCCCGACCGCGGAGATCAGCGACGCCGTGTTGGGGTCGAGGCCCCAGGCTTTGTCCTTGAGCAGCGCGGGCAGCACGACGCCCAGCACCACCAGGTCGAACCCTTCGAGCGCCACCGCCGTCCAGCACAGCGGGGCCACCCAGCGGGCGTGGCGCGCCCGGGGATCTGTCGAGACCGTCATGTCATCACCTGCGTCGTCGGAGGGGACCTGGCCGGGATACTGCCGTTGAAACGGGTACTGCGTCAGAACGGGTACTGCGGAAGGTCGCCGCGGACGGTGACCCACTGGGTTTCGGTGAACGCCTCCAGGTTGGCCTGCGCGCCGCCGTGCCGGGAGCCGGTTCCCGAATCCCCCACCCCGCCGAACGGCGCGAGGGCTTCGTCGTTGACCGTCTGGTCGTTGACGTGCACCAGACCGGACGGGATCCGCTCGGCCAGCGCCAGCCCCCGCGCGGCGTCCCGGGTCAGGATGCCGAGCGACAGGCCGTATTCGGTACCGCCGGCCAGGCGCACCGCTTCGTCCACTGTGGAGAACGGCACGACCGGCGCGACCGGGCCGAACACCTCCTGGGCGTAGGCGGGCGCGGCGAGCGGGACGTCGGTGAGGACGGTCGGGCGGTAGAACAGGTCCTCGTAGGTGCCGCCGGCCGCGATCTTCGCCCCGGCCTCGGCGCTGCCGGTGACCACCGAGTGCACGCGGTCGCGCTGTCCGGCGTCGATCAGCGGGCCGAGAGCGACGTCGCCGTCTGCCGGGTTGCCGACGGTCAGCTTGGCCGCATGCTCGGCGAGCGCGGCCGCGTAGTCGTCCGCGATCTCGGCCGCGACGAGGTGGCGTCCGGTCGCCATGCAGATCTGCCCGGAGTGGTTGAACGAGCCGAACGCGCCGACCGACGCGGCCTGCTCGACGTCCGCGTCCGCGAGCACGACCAGTGCCGAGTTGCCGCCGAGTTCGAGGTGCACGCGCTTGAGCCGCTCCCCCGCCGCCGCGGCGATCTTGCGGCCCGCGTTCGTCGAACCGGTGAACGCGATGACGCGCACCAGCGGGTCTTCGACCAGTGCCGCGCCGACGTCCGCGCCGCCGGGCAGCAGATGGAAAAGACCTTCGGGCAGCCCGGCTTCCTCGAAGATCCGGGCCAGCACGACGCCGCCGCACACCGCGGTGCGCGGGTCGGGTTTCGCCAGCACCGCGTTGCCGAGCGCCAAGGCGGGCGCGATCGCGCGGATGGAAAGGATCACCGGCGCGTTGAACGGCGAGATCACGCCGACCACTCCGGCCGGGACCCGGCGCGCCATCGACAGCCGAGGCTGGCTGGAACGCAACAGCTCCCCGTACGGATGCGCGGCGAGCGCGGCGGCCTCGTGACATTCCTCGGCCGCGACCGCGCGGGTCTGGAACTGCGCGAACGCCCGCGTGGCACCGGATTCCCGCACTAGCCATTCGTCGATTTCGTCGCCGTGGTCCTCGAAAAGCCGCGCGGCCCGGCGCAACACCCGCGCCCGCTGGTCGTACGGGCGCGCCGCCCACTCCCGTTGGGCTTCCCTCGCCGCTGCGGCGGCCCTGGCGACATCCTCGGGAGCCGCCGCGCCGACCCGGGCCAGAGTGTTCCCGGTGGCCGGTTCGACCGCGTCGTATTCCCCGCCCGCGCCGGGGATCCAGCCGCCGGAGAAGATCCGGCCCTGCCATCCGGTTCCGAGCAGCGTCATGCCGTCACCGCCACTTCCAGCACCAGCGGCTCGGTGCGCGCGGCCAGCGTCGGCAGCACCTCGTTCACCACCGACTCCAGTTCGCCGTACGTTTCCGCCCGGCGCGCGGGGCAGCCGAGCGACTTCGCGAGCCCGCTCACGCTGACCTCGCCGAAACCGGGCCACGGCGCTTTGCCGCCTCCGGAAGTCCGTTCGCCGTGCCGTGCGGCGAGTTTGTCCATGATCGCGTAGCCGCCGTTGGACAGCACGATCACCAGCACTCCGGCGCCGTAATGCGCGGCGCTCCACAGCGCCTGGATCGAGTACAGCGACGAGCCGTCCCCGATGACCGCCACCACCGGACGTTTCAGCCCGCCCATCCGCAATCCGATCGCCGCCGGGACGCCGAAGCCCAGACCGCCCATGGCCGCGCTGAGGAACCCGAGCGGTTCGCGAGCCGGAACGAAGGCGTGCAGCAGCGGACGGCTTGACGGGGATTCCTCGACCAGCACGGTGTCTTTCGGCAACTGGCGCGCGAGCAGACCGAAGACGTGCTCCGGTGCCAGCGGCGCGCCGTCCTCCGGTGCCCCGGGCAGTTCGACCGTCCGGCCGATCTTTTTCTCGCCCGCTTCGCGCGCCGGGATCAGCTCCGCCAACGGCCCGCACACCGCCGACGGCCGCGCCAGGACAGCGAGGTCGACCGGGCTCCGGTGCGCCTCGTTCGGATCGTCGGTGACCACCGCGATGCGCGTGCCCGGTTCGGTCAGCTGTCCCGGTTCCCGCGGGTACTGCCGGAAAACCGGCGCGCCGACCGAGAGCACCGCGTCGTGCCCGGACAACGCTTTCCGCAGTGCTTCGCGGCCCGGCGGCAGATGTCCGGCGAACTGCGGGTGGTCCTGCGGGAATCCGGCGCGGGCGCCGAACGCCTCCTGCCACACCGGGCACGCCAGCTTCTCGGCGAGCGCGGTCAGCCCGCGCCACGATTCGGCGTCGTCGGCCCCCGCTCCCGCCACGAGCACCGGATTGCTTGCGGCACCGAGGAATTCCGCCAGCTCGGCCAGCACCGCGGGTTCGGCGGCGGACGCGCGGACCAGCTTGGCCGGGGCGGGCAGCGGCTCGTCCGCGCCGGCCGGCTCCGCCCAGTCGTCCATCGGCACGATCACCAGCGCCGGGCCGCGGTGCTCGCGCGCCTCGTGCCAGGCGCGGGCCAGCGCGCCCGGAACGTCCTGCGGGCGCGGCGGTTCCGCGATCCACACCGGCGCGGGCCGGGCCAGGTCGTCGAGCCGGTGGCCGGTGAGGAACGGCTCCAGCGCGAGGTGGCGGCGGTCCTGCTGCCCGACGAGCACGACCAGCGGCGCCCGGTTGACCCGGGCGGTCGCGAGCGCGCCCACGGCGTTCCCGAGCCCCGCGGTGGTGTGCAGGATCGCGACCGCGGGCCGGTCGTTCGCGAGCGCCCAGCCGGTCGCCATGCCGACCACCGAACCCTCGTGCAGCGCCAGCACGAACTCGAGATCGTCGGGCAGGTCGGTCAGCAGCGCGATCTCGGTCGACCCGGGATTGGCGAACACCGTCGTGGCGCCGAACCGGCGCAGCACGTCGAACGCGGCGTCGCGAACGGTCGGGGCAGGGCTCACGGACTTCTCCTCGGCAGTGCGGAAGCGGCGGTCCGGAGTGTCCCCGGCCGTTCCCGGCCCGCCCAGCCCCTCTTCCACTCAGCGGAAAAGTTCCTCAGCCTTGCAATGCCCGCGTGACCCCGAGCGCGGCCATCCGGACGACCGGCACGAGCGGCGACAGATTCGGCGTGCAGCTCGGCACCACCACGGAAATCGCCGCCACGACCTGATCGCCCGGCCCGCGCACCGGAGCCGCGACCGACGACGCGCCCTCGGTCATCTCGTTGCGGGAGATGCAGAACCCCTGCAGCCGGACCTCCGCCAGCACCTGGCGCAGCCGCGCCGGATCCGTGATCGTCCCGCTGGCCCGCCGCTCGAGCCCGGCGGCCAGTACGGCTTCGAGGCATTCCGGCGGCGCGTGCGCGAGCAGCACCTTGCCCGGCCCCGCCGCGTGCAGCGGAAGCCGCAGCCCGACCCGCGAGGTGACGACGACGTCCGGATGCGCCTCGAGCTTTTCCAGATACAGCGCGCGGTCCCCGTCGAGCACGACCAGATGCACGACCTCGTGGGTCACCTGCAGAAGATCCTGGAGAAACGGCAGCGCGACGTCCCGCAGCTCGCGCCCGCCCGGAGCCTGCGCCCCGAGCTGCCACAGCCGCAGCCCGATCCGGTAGCGGCCCCGGCCGGTGCGCTCCAGCGCGCCCCAGCCGGTCAGTTCGGCCAGCAGCCGGTGCACGGTGGCAGGCGCGAGCCCGGTCGCCCGGGTGATCTCGCCGTGAGTCTGCTCGGGTCGGCCGGACAGGAAGGAATCCAGCACCGCGAACGCGCGGCTGAGGACCGTGCGCCCGGGTTCGGCGGCGTTGCCGGCGATCGCGTGCCTCCGGGGCTGCGGTGGAGCGGGACGGGGACTGGCCGCCCATCATCCGCCAGTCCCGCGGACACGGCAACCCGCCGTCCCCCTGACTGTCCACACGGGACACCGAGCCGCCCGGACCCCGCTTCCCGCGGAGTTCCCTCGCGACCCGCCGCCGCGTCACCGCCCGAACGTGCGCACCTCCGGACGAACGTCCAGCGCCTCCTCGTTGAACGTCACCGCCACCCCGCGTCCCCGCAGCCGGGACGCCCGCCGATCGACCTTCCACCCGTCGACCCGGACCCCGACCTCCGGATGCCGCCGGGCCTGCTCGGCGTCCAGCCGGACCCGGACGCTCGCCGTTTCCCCTCCGGTCAGGTTCAGGTAGTTGTCGCTGAACGTCGCGGGAAGCACGCGCTCGCCGGTCCGGGTGTCGTACACCTGCAGATGCAGCATCAGCGCCACGGACTCGCCGAGGTTCCGCACGTCCACCGCCACCTCGAGCCCGTCCCGCCCGCGCTTGGCCCCGGCGAGCACCGAAACAGCCGCCGCGGGCATCTCGTCCAGGGCGGAGAACCCGGCCGCCCGATCCGGGTTCTCCACCCAATAGAAGTTCCGCACCAGCTCCGAACCACGCGAATCCTTGAGCACCAGCCGAACGAAGGCGACCTCGGACGGCGCGGCTTTCACCTGCGACGCGATGTTCCCGGCCACGGTGCGATCAGAAGCCGCCGCTCCGCCCACCCGCAGCGAGGTACTGGCGAATTCCGCACCGTCCAGCCCGTAGAGCGTGACCTCGACGCTGCCCCGCACAGCCGACCGGGTATGGTTCGCCACCACCACGTCGTAACTCTGGCCGTCGAGAATCGCGTTCACCCGGCGGCACGCGTGCTGCACCGCGTAGAACGACGAATGCGCCTCCAGGTCATGGCTGTACATCTGCCAGACGAAACTGGGTTGCGCGGGATTGGTCATCCACATGATGACGCCGGTCCGCGGGTAAGGCCCCGCGCTCCGCATATTCGCCGCCGGCGCCTCGTAAATCGCTTTGATGCACTCGTAGTTCATCAGCTGCGACTTGCGCGCGAAGTCCGGAAGGTTCCGCAGCTCGCCGTACCGCTGGGCAGTCAGCTGGAGATACCCCGCGCCGCCGCCGTTCCCGCCGTTCCCGTTCACGTCGCGGTCGGCCCAGAAATCGTCCGGACGCTCCCACGACGCCTCCGGCAGCATCTTCCGCATGAACTCCAGCGTCGGAATCGAATACGAACCGACCTCGTTGTGGAACGGCGGCCACTGCGTGCCGTCGTTGAGCGAGAAATGCTTGGCGGGCGGGACCCAGTGGTACGGCCCGCCGGAGCGGTAGCCGTCGACGGGGTTCTTTCCGGTGTCCCCCGCGGAACTGGTCAGCACCACCCGCTGCGGGTCCAGCTCGGCGACCAGCGCGTCCAGGCCGTCGACGAGCGGCTGCGGCGGCGGCCCCTCGTTCCCGCCGCACCAGAGCAGAATCGACGGATGGTTGCGGAACCGCACGATGCAGTCCCGGATGTTCGCCAGATCGCGCGCGACGTTCTCCGCGGGCGGCCCCTCCGTCGAGCAGAAGAAGTCCTGCCACACCAAAATCCCGTACTCGTCGCACGCGGCGAAGAAGTCCTCGCTGCTGCTCTGCCCGTTCCAGTTCCGGATGAGGTTCAGGTTCGCGTCCCGGTGCAGCCGGACCTGCGCGCGCAACCTCTCCCGGGGAATCCGCTTGAGCGCCTCGTCCAGCCCCCAGTTGCCGCCCATCACCAGGATCGGCTGGTTGTTCACCGTGATCGACAGGCAGTCGGTCACCGCGCCGGAAGGCGAGCGCATCGGCGTCGTGTACTCGATCCGGCGAATCCCGAAGTCCACCGTCCGCTCGTCGTGCACCTGCCCGCCGGACTCGACCCCGACCGTCAGCCGGTACCGATACGGTTCGCCGTACCCGTTGGGCCACCACAGCTTCGGCCGCTCCACTCGCAGGCACGGAAGGTCTTTCGAGGTCAGCACGACCGAAGACGCACCCGCCGGGACGCTGACCGTCCGCCGGAACTCGCGCCCGTCGAGCGTCCCCTTCACCACCACGGACTTCCCGGCCGCGCTGTCCAGCGCGAGTTCGACCGCGACGTCCGCGGTCCGCAAGTCCGCCGACAGCGTCGAGGTGACGTGCACGTCGGCCAGCCGGACCGGACCGGTGGTGCGCCAGGTGACCGGCTGCCAGATGCCGAGATCCCGGTCTGGGATCGTGGGCAGCCAATCCCAGCCGGCGGTGCAGAAAAACGTCGGCCCGTTCTTCAACGTGATCCCGGTCGGGCCGCCGTTGCGCCCGCCCCGCGTCACCCCGCTGGCGTAACTCGGCAGGGCAGGCGGATCGCTGTAATCGAGCTTGCCGACCAGCACCGCCAGCCAAGCCGTCCCGTCCGCCTTGGCAACGATGTCCGTCACCTCGAAGATCGCGCGCTTGAACGCGCCTTCGACCGTGCCGATCTTGACGCCGTTGAGCCAGACGGTCCCGAGGTAGTTGATGCCGTCGAACTGGAGCCAGAACCGCTGGCCCGGAACCAGTTTCGGCACGGGGAACGCGACCCGGTACCAGTAGCCGGTGTCCTTGAGGGTGTCCGGAACGGTGTCGGTCACGATGCGGCCGTACAGCGGATCGGGATACTCGCCGTTGGCGATCATGCTCGTGAGCGGCGTCCCCGGGACCACGGCCGGTTTCAGCCCGGCGACACTCTCCGCGCTGGCCAGCGCGCTCCCGTCGGCAGCTGTGCCGTCCGCCGCGACGAAAGTCCAGCCGCTGCCGATCTCTCCGCCGCCGGTCTGCGGCGGACGGGCCTGCGGTGCGGCCCCGGCAGTGCCGGAAAGCCCGAACGCGCCGAGCATGCCACTGCCCGCGACAGCAATTCCGCCGGACAGGAAACGCCTGCGATTCACCTGGGTCACGTCGCTCCCGAAGCCTCTTCTGACATCGTTGTCAACCGCACTGGAACCCTATTATTCGGCCGCCCGCGGTCCCGATGTCAAGCGACACTGGAAGGTTTTCGCGCGCCCCCGGCGTTTCTGTCGGGCGGACAACCGGCCGCAGGCGCCCCAGAGTGACCGTTCGCTGCGCCATCGGAAGGAACCTTTACGAACTCGGCGGGAAATCGGGCCGCACCCCTGGCGACCGGCTGCCTTGCTCTTTTAGGGTGACGGCGTTCGCGGCGGGACGAATGCCCCGCTCAACGGTGCACCACCGAAGGAAAGCGAGTTCCCTCATGCCCGAACCCGTCGAGATGTGGACCGCGCCCGACTTCGTCGAGTACGAAACCCCGATGGAGGTCACCGCCTACGCGGCCCGCCGGGAGGGATGAGCCGCCGGACGGGACCGTTCCGGCGGGTCGCTCCTCCCGGCGGTCCCGTCCTTCCCGGAAAACCTTTCCGCTCAGCGAGAATCCCGGAGTACGCGAATGTCCACTGTGCACCCGATGAGTCCGGCGGAGTTCACCGGAGCCCTGCGCGGCCTCGCGCACCGGTACTGGGGAACCCACCCGTTCCACCAGCGGATGCACGCCGGGGAACTGACCGAGCACGAATTGAAGCTCTGGGCCGCGAACCGCTGGTATTACCAATGCGTGCTGCCGCGAAAAGACGCGGCGATCATCAGCAATTGCCCGATTCCGGAAATCCGCCGGGTCTGGCTCGACCGGATCGTCTACCACGACGGGGCCGTCGAGGGCGAGGGCGGAGCCGAACGCTGGCTGCGGCTGTGCGCCGCCGTCGGCCTCGACCGCGCCGAAGTCCTGGACGAGCGGCACGTCGCCCCGGGCGTCCGGTTCGCCGTCGACGCTTACGTCGCTTTCGCGCGCACCAAACCGTGGGTCGAGGCTGTCGCCTCCGGGCTCACCGAAATGTTCGCCGGGCATCTGATGCAGCGGCGCGTGGCCGACGTCCTGGCGAACTATTCGTGGATCTCCCGCGCCGACCTCGCGTACTTCACCAACCGGATCGACAAGGTTTCCGGCGAGGGCAAGGACACTTTGGACATCGTCGTGCGGCACTGCGTCACCCGCGAGCAGCAGGAAAAAGCGGTGGCCGCGCTGTCCTTCAAATGCGACGTCCTGTGGTCGATGCTCGACGCCATCGAACGCGCCGCGGCCAAGGAGTGAGCCGATGGACACCATCACCACCGCGTCGGTGCCGAAACTGCGTCTCGGCGTGCGACTGACGTTCGATCACGTGCGCGGGGTGCACGTGCTGCTGTTCCCGGAAGGCGTGCTGGTGCCGAACCCCACCGCCACCGCGGTCCTCGAACTGTGCGACGGCGCGACCCCGGTTTCCGGCATCATCGCGAGCTTGAACAGCCGGTACCAGGGCGTGCAGGAGAGCGACGTCCTGGCCGTGCTGGCGCGGTTCGGGCAACGGCGGGTGATCGAATGGACGTGACCGCACCGCTGGGGCTGCTCGCGGAGCTGACGCACCGGTGTCCCTTGCACTGCGCGTACTGCTCGAATCCGGTGGAACTCGTGCGCCGGGCCGAGGAACTGTCCACTGAGGACTGGATCGGCGCGCTGTCCCAGGCCCGGGAGCTGGGCGTGCTGCAGGTCCACCTCTCCGGCGGGGAACCGCTGGCGCGCCAGGACCTTCCGGAGCTGGTCGCGCACGCGAGCGGGCTGGGCTGCTACGTCAACCTCGTCACCTCCGGCCTCGGCCTGACCGAGCAGCGGCTGCGCGACCTTGCCGGACGGGGCCTGGCCCACGTCCAGCTTTCCGCCCAGGCCGCCACCCGCGACCGCGCGAACCTGCTCGCCGGAGCGAAAGCCTTCGACCGCAAACTGGCCGCGGCCGAGCTGGTCAAGGCCGCTGGCCTGCCGCTGACCGTCAATGTGGTGCTGCACCGGCAAAACCACGACCAGCTCGCCGAGATCATCGCCCTCGCCGAGTCGATGGGGGCGGACCGTCTCGAACTGGCGAACACCCAGTACTACGGCTGGGCCCTGCTCAACCGCGAAGCATTGATGCCCACGCCCGCCCAGCTCGCCGCCGCCGAACCCGTCGTCCGCGCGGCCGTCGAACGACTCCGCGGCACCATGGAGATCATCTACGTCGTCGCCGACTACTACGAGCCGTTCCCCAAACCGTGCATGCACGGCTGGGGCGCGCGGCAACTCACCATCGCGCCCGACGGCACGGTGCTGCCCTGCCCCGCCGCCAGCGCGATCACCACGCTCGCCCTCGACAACCTCCGAGACACCGCCCTCGCGGACATCTGGTACCGCTCGGAGTCCTTCAACGCCTACCGCGGCGAGGACTGGATGCGCGACCCGTGCCGCACCTGCGACCGCCGCGCCACCGACTTCGGCGGCTGCCGCTGCCAGGCCTTCCAGCTCACCGGCGACGCCGCCAACGCCGATCCCGTCTGCTCCCGCTCCCCGCACCGCGGCGCGGTCGACCTGATCCTCGCCGCACCGTCCACTTCGGACCTGGTCATGCGCGGTCCGGTCCGGTGAAGGTCATCCTCCTGGGCACCGCAGCGGGCGGCGGATTTCCCCAGTGGAATTGCGCCTGCCGTCAATGCACCTCCGCCGCTCCCCCGCGTACGCAGGACAGCGTCGCCTTCAGCGCCGACGGCCGCAGTTGGCACCTGCTCAACGCCTCGCCGGACATCCGCGCCCAAATCCTCGCCACCCCAGCGTTGCGCGCTGGCCCCGGCCCGCGCGAGACGCCCCTGCGCAGCGTCCTGCTGACCGACGCCGAACTCGACCACACCCTCGGCCTGCTCATGCTCCGCGAAGCGGCCGACCTGAGCGTCCACGCTCCCGCCGCCGCCCTGCACGCACTGACCGACCATTTCCCGGCCCGCATCATCATCGGCGAGTACCACGACTGGAACTGGCTCCCCGCCATGGAGACCACTCTCGACGGCCTGCACATCACCTCCCTTCCCGTCAGCGACAAACAACCGAAATACGCCCGCTCGTCCGCTCACCCCGGCCCCTGGGTCGTCGCCTACCGCATCCACGACCCGGCGACCGGCGGCACCCTCGTCTACGCGCCTTGCCTGCGCACCTGGCCGCCCGGCTTCGACGCGTTCGCCGAAGGCGCGAGCGTCGTCCTGCTGGACGGCACCTTCCACAGCGGCACCGAATTCACGACCGCCACCGACAGCGCCAACCCGTCCGCGCAGCAAGCGATGGGCCACCTGCCGATCACCTCGACCCTGGCGACGATCACCCACCGGCCCGGCACCACGCGGTGGGCCTACACCCACCTGAACAACACCAACCCGGTCGTCGACCCCACCGGCAAGGAATACGCCGCTGTGGTCCGCGCTGGCGCGGAATTGCCGTTCGACGGAACCGAGTTCACCCTCTGAGCCCGCGCTCCCCGGCAACAGCCGCCAAGCACGGTCCCGCTCTGGCCAGGCAGCCCGCCGCACAGTCCCGCTCTAGCCCGACGACCCACCGCACAGTCCCGCTCTAGCCCGACGACCCACCGCACAGTCCATCCCCAGCCAGAGCCACCCGCCCTCGCCGAGCCAGCTGCAGATATTCCTGCAGCGAAAAGCCAGCCGGGCACCAGAAAACCCTCACCAGGCAAGGCAACTGCTGCCGAGAACCCGGCCGCGAAGCGCACCCCATCCCTGTCCTCGCCAGCGCACGCCTCCCGTCTCCCGGACCACCCTCCCCACGATCGCCCGCCCCTGCCCGGGACCCCGGCTACGTCCGGATGTCCCCCACCAGCAACGGTTGCCGAAGCATCTGCGGGACGAACACCACCCCGGTCATCCGGGCCGCCACCGCGAACGCCGCCGCGATCGGGCTGGACGGCCGCTCTTCCTCCCGCTCCGGGCCCAGTCCGGCCGCACGCAGGAACGGCGTCAGCCGCTCCGGCTCGCTGCCGTACCGCCGGCTCGGCATCCGCGGGGTGAACCCCGCGACCACCGTGCCGTCCACCGCGTAGACGAAGCGCGCCTCGGCGTAGTCGTGCCGGTTGACCGACACCACCTCGCTCGATTTCGACAGCCCGGCAACGACTTCCGGCAGATTCCCCTGCCAGCCCCACGGCTCGACAGCCACGCTCCATTCGCCGGACGAGACCACCCCGACGTATCCGCCGCCGTTTCCGCCTTGGGTCTGCGCGACGTATTCCGCCGCCAACCCGTTCAGCTCTTCGAACGTCATCTGCTCCCCAGGCGCCGCACCGAAGCGGCGCACCACCTCGGGCGGGTCGAGCCCGTGCACGAACGAAACGCAGAAAATGTCTTGCAACGGACCGGAATTCTCCAGCCAGGCCAGCTCAGTCAAGGACTCGGTCACGGCGCCTCCTAGATCGACTCCGGCCATCGTGACAGGCACCACCGACAAAAACCGGAACAGAAATCCTCGAGCCGGTCGGCCGATCCTCGCAGGAGGGCCGAATCAGACTGGCGCGTTTCCCCGCTGCCGGAGAGAATCCGTGTCAGCCCTGCGGGTTCCGCGCCGCCTGCAACGTCCCGGCAGGCAGCCGGTCCGCTCCCCAGCTCCGCTCGAGATAGCCGATGATCCGCGCGACGTCCTCGGCGGGCACCTTCTCCGGCTCCCCGTGCTCCCTCGGGTCGACGTGGAAGATGTAGAGCCGGGACGCGAACTGGTCGAACGGCAGCGAGGCCTCGCCGAACCGTTCGCCGTTGCCCGCGGTGGAGACCACGACGCCGTCGCCCCAGTCCTGGCCGGAGTCGTTGTTCGGGTTGTAGAAGTACACCCGCATGACGTCCTCGGGATCCGGGGCGGTGCGCAGGATCGTGATCGCGTGCCAGCCCACGTAGCGGGCCGCGCTGTCGGTGACCGCGATCCCGGCGGGCTGCGGGTGGATCAGCGGCTGCTCGCCGTTGTAGGTCGGGTGGTAGCTCGCGTGGAACTGCCGCAGGAAATCGTCGAGGTCGACCAGTTTGCCGGTGGCGACGTCGACGTTGATCCGGAAGCCCCGCGAAGCCCACCAGCCGTGGAACTCGGGGTTGACCCAGCGGTGCGGGTCGCCGGGCCGGTCGGCGCAGCGCCGCCCCATCTCGGCGTAGATCCGGTCCAGGTGCGGCACCACGAGCGACGACACCGGGTCGAGGTCGGCCGGCAGTCCGGCGGACAGCCCGGCACCGCTTTCCTTCGACGAGACCGGCTGTCCTTCGAAGTGCATGACGACCTCGTCGTCGCGGGCCGCCCACACCACGACCTGCAGCAGGTAGTCCGGGTCGTTGTAAGCCCACATCGACAGCGCCCGCGCCGACTGGCAGGTCGGGTTGTCGCCCTGCCCGACGCCGAGGGGCTGCCCCAGCATCGACAGCACGCCCGAAAGCAGCCGCGCCTCGGGCCTCGGCTGGTCGCCGAACACGAGCGTCAGCCGTTCCCGCGCGGCGGCGGACAGCTCCAGCGCCAGCTGCCGCCACAGCGCGGGCACGACCGGCGGTTCGTAGAGGATGCCGCGGTCGAGCAGCAGCGCGAGCCCGTAGACGCACTGCGCGGTCTGCGGATGCACGGCCTCTTCGATCATCCGGTGGACGAGGTCGTGGTAGCGCATCAGGCAGTTCCGGCCCACGTCGGACAGGCCGAGCGCCTCGCCGAGGAGGTAGTCGCTTTCGTTCGCCAGATACCGCAGCAGTTCGGCGTGGTAGGGCGACACCAGGCCGGTGTCGTGCATGGCCCGGGCGAACCCGCTCGCCTCGTACTGCAGGCTCGTCGCGTCCATCGCCTCGAGCCGGGACCGGAAGACGTCGACGCCCGGGTCCTCCCGGCAGGCCTCGGTGGTCCCGAACAGGCTGGTGATGAGCCGGTCGAGCCCCTGCACCGAGGAGCCGCCCAGGTCGACGTCCGGATCGCCGCGGTAGATCGAGATCCGGGTGATCAGCGATTTGACCTGGTCGACCTGGATCGGGCGCTGGCGCAGGATCCGCCAGATCTCCTCGACGACCTTGTCCAGGACGCTGTCGTAGCCGATCTGGTCGGCGAGGTGGCGCAGCAGGTCCCGGATCAGCTGCGCGGTCCGGCCCTGCCGGGTCCGCTCGGCCTCGCTGGGCGGGGTGAACAGCAGCTCCAGGTTCATCCCCAGCACCTGCGACAGGAACACCCGGGCGTCCTCGACCGACAGCGTCGGATGCTCGTAGTCGCCGCGCGCGACCGCCAGCATGCGCAGTTCGCTGGTCGCCTCCATCACCACGGTGTCCGCGTTCTCGCTGTGCAGGCCGGGGCCGGCCAGCGCGGGGATCAGGATCTCCGGGGTGTCCCAGTCCGTGCCCTGGAAGACCCCGGCGTCCTCCAGCGCCCGCGCCCTGGCCTGGACCGCCGCCGCGCCGTCCGGCTGCAGCAGCACCCGCCGCAGCGCCTCCAGCACCCGCCGCAGCTTCGTGTGCTTGCCGAAGTCGCGGGTCTCCGCCATCGCCCGGACAGCGTCGTCGAGCGACGCCACGCGTTTGGCCAGCGTCGCGGTCGCGGCGGTGACGTCGGCGTTCGGCTCCAAGTGCTTCCTTAGGTCGGGGTGGCGGACTCGTCCGGGGGTCAGACGTAGAAGTCCAGTTCTTCCTGCGCCTTCAGCAGGTCTCGCATCCGGTAGGGATCATCCCCGAAGAAGTACAGCAGACCCCAGTGCGTGCCGAACGCGGTCCTCTTCGTCACCGTCTCTTCCAGCGGCGCGGACAGATCGTGTGACTCGTAGTAGTCGTCGTCCTCGGTCTCCTGCGGGATCCTCAGCTCGCTGACCACCCGGCGGCGCGGGTAGACGCCGAAGCAGCCGGCGACCCCGGACGCGTCCACGACCTCCCTCGGGAAGAAAGCGTCGATCTCCTCCTCGGTCGTCTTCGGGTCGAAGGACAGGACCAGCGCCTGGTAGGCGTTGAACCCGTAGGCCCGTTCGAGCAGTTCGAAGACCTTGAACCCGGGCGGGCGGTAGGCGACCTCGCCGAAGTACATCTCGCCGTCGCTGGTGACGAAGTACTCCGGGTGCACGAAGCCGAATTCGATGTCGAAGGTCTTGACGAGCTTCTCGATCTGGGCGGTGATCTGCGGCCGGTACCTCTCCAGCTCCGGCGTCGCCGGGACGAACACCGAGTACCCGAGCGTGACGTACTCCGAGATGTTCAGGAACTTGACCTTGCCGCCGTGCACCCACGCCTCGACGGCGAACTCCCATCCGTCCAGATGCGACTCCATCAGGACCGGGAACTCCTCCTCCGGGATCGAGTCGATCTCGTCCGGGGTCCGGATGACGCGGTGCCCGAGGCAGCCCGCCTTGTCGAACGCCTTGAGGTGGATCGGGTCGTTGGGGTCGCCGTCGAGCTTGAGCAGCGTCTGGTTGACCCGCTTGAGGAACCGGACCACGTCCTCGCGGTCGTGCGCCTCCTCGAAGATGCCCACCCGGATCCCGCCGAGCTGCGCGCGCCGCTTCATCAGCGCCTTGTCCCGCAGCAGCATGGCCTGCCCGAACAGGCGCGGGTTGTCCAGCAGCACGGAGTTGATCGCCCCGGCCCATTCGACGGTCTCCTCGAACAGCGGGATGGCGACGTCGACGCCTTCCTCGTGCAGGATCTCGGCGATCTCCATCGAACGGTCGTTGAGCCGCTCGAAGTTCCAGGACAGGTACGGGATGTCGTGCTCGGCGCAGTACTTCTCCGCCCAGTCCGGCGCGACCACGACGTAACGCCGGTCGAACCGGTCGAGCGCCTCGACCGCGTTGAGCGACCAGCCGAGCAGCGCTACGTATCCCTTCTCCGGATCCTTCGCGATCGGCCCGGGCTGTGGCATAAACCGTTCCTCCGTTCAGCACGGGCGGCCCGCCACGGCGTGGCGGCCGCGACCGTGCCGAAGCTATATACCCGAGACCCGCGAAATGAAACGGATCATTCCCCTCCGCTCCGGTTCAGCTCTCACAATTTGTTGCGCCACAAGGGTTTCCGGGACCGGCTCCGGGCTACTCGTTCCCGCCCGCCTGGTCCAGCAACGCACAAGCCGTGGCGAACGCCCCGGCCAGGTCGTGCCCCATCCCGGCCACCACGTCGTCCAGCCCGCGCAGCCCCGCCCGCTCCAGCAGGGTCTTCTCGTTCGTCACCCACTCCCCGCGCGCGGCCAGCACCGCGTGCCCGGTCTGCATCGCCGCGACCCCCACCGAAGCCGCGGTCTCCGCGACCCGGCCGTGCGCCACGTACGCGTTCTTCGCGTACTCCAGCGTCCGCTCCGCCGAAGCGCGCCAGAACTTGGGCGCGTTCTCCCGCAGCGACTCCGGGTACTCCGGCCGCGGCAGCTCCCCGCGCAGCACCCGGTTCAGCGCCAGCTCCGCCACCACCAGGTAGCTCGGGATCCCGGCCAGGTGGAACGCCAGCGGCTCCCAGTGGAACCGGCCCTTCTCCGCCTCGGCCAGTTCGTGCGAGACCACGTCCAGGTCCCGGTAGTGCACGTCGACCGGCCGCCCCTGGACAGTCAGCCACGCGCCGCCGTTGAACACGCCGCCGCCCCATTCGCCCAGGCCGGAGACCTCGCCCGGGAGGCCGAGCGCACGCAGGTCGTCCGGGTCGAACGCGCCCCGGTAGTAGACCGCGTAGTCCCAGTCGCTGTCCGGGCGATGGGTTCCGCGCGCCCGCGAGCCGCCCAGCGCGACCGCCTCGACTCCGGGCAAACCGGACAGCAGATCGGCCACGTGTGCGGCGAAGGTTTCCTCGTCGTTCTCCTGCATCCCTCGAACATGCCATGAATCTCTGCCAAGATCGCCCGTATTTCGCCGGTTGTCCATCTGGCCTGGGGGTCCGAATGCACCGTTTCCGCACAATCGCGGTCGCCGCCGCCGCTGCTGTTACCACTGTCACCGCGCTGGGCGGCGCGCCCGCGAACGCCGCGCAACCCTTCACTTCCACCGTCTTCGCCGCTACGCACAACAGCTACTCCGGCAACGTCGACGGGGCGAAGGGATCCATCTCCTACCAGCTCGACCAAGGAGTCCGGTTCGTCGAATTCGACGTCCACGACAACGGTTACGCCACCCGACACGACTACGGCATCGGCCACAGCGCTCCGGGCGATCTGGTCGACCACGCGGGCAACCCGGCGTCGGACCGGCTCCGCGACTGGCTCGCCGTGGTGAACACCTGGTCCGCCGCGCATCCGGACGCCGCGCCGATCGTCGTCATGCTCGACCTGAAGGACGACCTCACCGACAACGAATCGCTCGCCGCCGGGAATCTCGCCGCGGTCAACGCCGAACTGAGTGCCGCGTTCGGGCCGCGGCTGCTCTCCCCCGCCGCCTACCGCACCGGCGCGACCACGGATTCCTTGCGCGGCAAAGTCCTCCCGCTGCTGTCCGGCGACGGCGGCACGCGCGCCGCGTACCGCCGGGACGTCGGGTACCACCCGGCGGTCGCGGTCAACAGCCGCGGCCAGGTCGTGGAGGTGCACGACTCCGGCGGCGGCGCGCTCTGGTACTGGACCGGGCAGCTCGGCGCCGACGGACGCGTCTCCTGGCAGCGCCACGGCCGGTACGACAGCGGCCAGACCCCGGCCGTCGCGCTCGACGACTCCGGCCGGATCGTCGAGGTGCACCAGTCGCCAAGCGCCACCACGCTCTGGTACCACACCGGACAGCTCGGCCCGGACGGCGAAATCTCCTGGTCGGCAAGCCATCAGTACGACAACGGGGTGCTGCCGACCGTCGCGTTCACCGGCGCCGGACTCCGCGAAATCCACCGCAGCCAAGCGAACAACCAGAACTGGCAGTGGCGCGGCACGCTCGACGCCTCCGGCGGGACGGTGACCTGGACCGGCAACGCGAAAACGTCCGATCCCCGCTACGACAAGGCAAACGCCGGCCGCGTCAGTGTCGCCACCGGAGCCGACGGGTCCACCCCGGCGCAAACCCTGCGCTACTCCACGGATCTCGTCACCGGCGGCCGGGTGCAATACCAGCAGGTCGCGTTCGACGAATACCAGCAAGGCGATCCGGCCGAACTCCAGGACGCGTTGTTCTACGGCGCCCCGGCGAAAGAATCGGCTTTCCTGATCGCCGCGCGCAAGAACGGGCACGCGGTTCGCGGCTGGGACTTCGACAACGCGGGCCTCGCCACCGATCCGCTGGTCAACTACCCGGCCGCCAATCACCCGTACGACGACTGGTACCGGCAGCTCACCAAGGACGCCGCCCGCTAGGGAAACCCGGCGGCTACCGGACGTCGTCGCTCATCCGGTCCACCGTGTCTTCGGCTTCCTTCAAGCTGGCCGCGGCGATTTTCTTGCCCTGACGCAGCAACGGCTCCGGTTCCGCCACGAGATCGCCAGCCGGCGCTCATCAGGATTCCCAGGATGATCGGCAGGCCGCCCAGCGCGCCCGCGCCAGGCCCTGAAGAAAAGGCCCGTGCTCAGCACCCCGACGGCCGAGCACGGGCCTTCGCCCACCGGCTGGAGGGTCGGTGTTCCTCCCAAGAACACCGGCCCCTCCGGTCGATGAGCGGCCTCAGGCGGTCCGCTGCCTGAGCCGAGCCGCCCCGACGGCTACGACCGGCATCGACGCTTCCCGAAGCGCCGCCCGTTCGACCGGCCGCCGGACCGCCCCGCTCGGAGTCCGCACGCAATATCGCTCCACGGATTCCATCAGCACGGCGGCGACCATCACGACCACGGGCGTAGCCAGCGCGAACCACATGGTGGCTTTGGTACCCAGCCGCGCGAAGAACCAATCGCCCTTTTCCCGGGAGGGTGGCGGCTAGACTGGCGGCGTGCGCACGCGACCGACGCTGACCTGGGCCGGACCCGGCGAACCGCTTCCGCGCACGGGCACGGTCGCGGACGTCGCGGAGATCGTCTCCGGGCGGCGGGTGCTCGTGCTCAGCGGAGCAGGCCTGTCCACCGAATCCGGCATTCCTGACTACCGCGGCGAAACCGGAAGCCTCCGCCGGCACACACCCATGACGTATGGCGAATTCGTCGCCAGCGAGGCGGGCCGCCAGCGGTACTGGGCGCGCAGCCACCTCGGCTGGCGCACCATCGCGCGGGCCGCGCCGAACGACGGGCACCGCGCCGTTTCCGCGCTGCGAGCGGGAGGCTGGCTCTCCGGCGTCATCACGCAGAACGTCGACGGCCTGCACCGCGCGGCCGGCACCCCCGGCGTGGTCGAACTGCACGGCAACCTCGATCGCGTCGTCTGCCTCGGCTGCCGCCGCACCACCGCCCGCGAGGACCTCGACGTCCGGCTGCGCGCGGCCAATCCGGATTTCGGCGGCACCGCAACGCGGATCAACCCGGACGGCGACGTCGAACTGGCCGAGGACGTCGTCCGCACCTTCCGCACGGTGCCCTGCACGAGTTGTTCCGGCGTGCTGAAACCGGACGTGGTGTTCTTCGGCGAGAACGTGCCGCGCGCCCGCGTGGAGCGGTGCTACCGGATGGTCGACGAGGCGTCCGCGGTGCTGGTGCTGGGTTCTTCGCTCACCGTCATGTCCGGCTTGCGGTTCGTCCGGCGGGCCGCGAAGTCCGGCAAACCCGTCGTGATCGTCAACCGCGGCCAGACCCGCGGCGACGAGCACGCGACAGTCCGCGCCGACCTGCCGCTCGGCCCCGCGCTGACCGAACTGCTGGCTGTGCTGGAAACCTCGTTGCCCGGCGCGACGGCGGCCGGATAGGCTGCGGGCACTCCGACGGAACGGTCCCCGGAAGCACGCCGCAGAGCGGACCGGCCAGCCTGAAGACATCGCAGGCCCAGGAGCGGGCGGCAACCCCCTGTTGTTGTCGACCCGTTTTTACCGGAGGTTCTCCGATGTCCATCGGCATTGGCCTGCCCATCAGCGACCCCGCCGCCCTGCTCGACTGGGCGCGGCGCGCAGACGCCGGCCCGTTCAGCACGCTCGGCCTGCTCGACCGGCTCGTCTACCACAATCCCGAACCGCTGACCGCGCTCGCCGTCCTGGCCGGCGCGACCACCCGCGTCCGGCTGCAGACCGAGGTTCTGCTCGCTCCGCTGCGCGAAACCGCCCTGCTCGCCAAGCAGACCGCCACGCTCGACCGGATGAGCGGCGGCCGGTTCGTGCTCGGCGTCGGCGTCGGCGGCCGCGAGGACGACCACCACGCCGCCGGCACCCCGCTGCGCGACCGCGGCCGCCGCCTCGACCAGCAGCTCGCCGACCTGCACGCACTGTGGTCCGGCAAACCGCACAGCGCCGAAGCCGGTCCGATCGGCCCTGCCCCGGCCCGCGAAGGCGGTCCGGAAATCCTGATCGGCGCGTTCAAGCCCAAGGCGCTGGCCCGCGTCGCCCGCTGGGGCGACGGGCTGCTCGCCGCCGCTCCCCCGTCGTGGGCGGGCGGGCTGTTCGACACCGTGCGCCGCGACTGGCAGGAGCACGGCCGCGACGGCGAACCGCGGCTGGTCGCGCAGGTGAACGTCGCACTCGGCCCGGATTCCCTCGTGGACGAAGCCAAAGCCGCCATGCACGCGTACTACGAATTCACCGGAATGGCCGAGCGGATGGTAAGCGGAATGCTCACCACGACCGACGACATCCGGGGCGCGATCCGCGCCTACCGCGATCTCGGCGCGGACGAGGTGATGCTGTATTGCTACGGCAGCGATCCCGACCAGGTCGACCGGCTCGCCGACCTCTGCTGAACAGCTGATCTCCCTTGAGCAGCTGACCCCACCTGAACAGCTGACCTCACCTGAACAGCACTGGACGTAAGCTCGCGCCATGCAGGCGTCGACGTTTCCCGGCGGATCTCCCGCGCCCCGTCCCGGAACCGCCCGCCGGCGGGGATGACGGGCGAGCCTCCGGAGCGGGTCCGCGGGCTCGCCGCGCACCCCCGGCGAAGTTTCCTGCTGGGGGCCGGTGCGGCGCTCGCCGGTTCGGGCGCGCTCGCGGCCGCGCTTTCCCGTCCCGCGCCCCCGGCGGCGCGGGACGGGTTCGGCGCGGACTGGCTTTTCGGGCCGTACGCGGAGGGAAGCACCGATCCGGAGTTCGACGACAGCGGAATGGCGCTGGTTTCCGTGCCGCATTGCGTCGTTCCGCTGTCCTGGCAGGACTGGGATCCGGCGGACTGGCAGCACGTCTGGGTCTACCGGCAGCATTTCCTCGCGCCCGCGCAGCTCCGCCGCAACCGCGCGTTCCTGCAGTTCGACGGGGTGCTCAGCGCCGCGACGGTGTATCTCAACGGCCGCCGCGTCGCCGTGCGCAGCGGCGGCTACCTGCCCTTGCGCTGCGAGGTCACCGGTCTGCTGACGGAGAAGGACAACGTGCTCGCGGTGGTCGTCGACGGTCGCTGGCAGCAGAACACTCCGCCGGATCTGCCGGAATTCCCCCACCCGACCGCGATCGACTTCTACCAACCGGCCGGGTTGTACCGCGAAGTCCGGCTCACTGGTGTACCGCAGACATATCTGTCCGATGTGTACGCCCAGCAGATCGCTGTGCTGACGCCGAATCGCGAGGTGCTGCTGCACTGCACCGTCGACTCGGCCAAAGCGGTGAAGGGCCCGGTTCGGCTCACCGCCGCGCTGAGTCAGCACGGTGCCGAAATCGCGTCCTCCTATACCGATCTCACCGGTTTGCCGAAGGGCACCACCCAGGTGACGGTGTCGCTGCAGGATCTCCAAGCAGTGCAGCTGTGGGATCTGGACGACCCGGCACTGTGCGACATCCTCGTCACGCTCGCGGTCGACGGCCGGAAAGTGCACACCTACCCGGTGCGCACCGGCCTGCGCGACGCTCAGTTCACTGTGGACGGTTTCCGGCTGAACGGCCAGCCGCTCAAGCTGTTCGGGCTCAACCGGCACCAGTGGTACCCGTTCGTCGGCGGCGCGATGCCGGACCGGGTGCAGCGCCGCGACGCTCAGCTGCTGAAAGAAGAGCTGAACTGCACGATGGTGCGCTGTTCGCATTATCCGCAGGCCACGGCGTTTCTCGACGCCTGCGACGAGCTGGGCGTCCTGGTCTGGGAGGAACTGCCGGGCTGGGACCACGTCGGCGACACCGCGTGGCAGGAGCTGGCGGTGCGCGACGTGCACGACATGATCGTGCGCGACCGGAACCACCCGTCGATCATCGTGTGGGGCACCCGGGTGAACGAGACCCTGGGCCAATACGCGTTGTACGGAAGGACTGACCAACTCGCCGCGGAACTCGACCCGATGCGCCCGTGCACCGGCGCCGTCGCGGGCGAACGCGGCTACGTTTCGCCGCTGTATCCGGTGAAAGCCGGCGGCGGGGTCTTCTCGTTCAACGACTACAGCCGCCCTCGCCCGCCGGGTTCGCCGCCTCCGCTGCGTCCGCCGCGCCGCGGAGTTCCTTACCTGGTCAGCGAAGCGATCGGCACCCTCGTCGGTTCGCCGTACTTCCGGCGGACGGATCCGCCCGCGGTGCAGCGGGAACAGAGCCTGCTGCATGCCTGGGTGCACGACCGCGCCGCGTCCGATCCGCGCTACAGCGGCCTGCTCGGCTGGTGCGGTTTCGACTATCCGTCCGGCTGGTACCACCACTATCGCGGCGTGAAGTACCCCGGCGTGATGGATTTCTTCCGCATTCCCAAACTGGGCGCGGGGTTCTACCGCGCCCAGCGGGACCCGTCCCTCGGCGCGGTGATCGAACCGGCTTTCTACTGGGATTTCGGCCCGGGCTCGCCGCCGGGCGGCCCGGGCCGCGACGCCGTCGTGTGGTCGAACTGCGACGTGCTGACGGTGACTGTCGAGGGCAAGCGTCCGGTCACCGTGCGGCCTGATCGCGCGCGGTTCCCGCATCTGGCGCATCCGCCGTTCCCGGTGGATCTGCGGGTGGACGGCCGGTCGCGCCCCGAACTGGCCATCGAAGGCCGGATCGGCGGGCAAACCGTGCTGCGCAGGCGATTCAGCGCGGATCCGGCGTACGACACCATCGCAGTGACCGCCGACGACGACGAAATCATCGCCGACGGTTCGGACACCACCCGGGTCGCGCTGCGCTCCCTCGACCGTTACGGCGCTCCGCGTCCGCACGCGCACGGCGTGCTGGCCGTCTCGGTGAACGGCCCCGGCGTGCTGATCGGCGATCCCTACCTGGATTTCGGCGCGCTCGGCGGCGCGGCCGCGGTGTGGGTCCGGTCGATGCGCGGCACCCCCGGCACGATCACCGTGAGCGCCACGCATCCGTTCGTCAGCACCGGAACCGCCGCCATCGAGTCAGTCTGACGTCACCACTCGACCGGAACCTGCGACACTCCGCCGGTGAGCCGGTTCGCGCGCACTTCCAGCTCGTCGGCGGGCACGGCCAGCCGGAGGTTCGGGAAGCGGCGGAACAACGTCGTGAACACCACGCGCAGCTCCGTGCGGGCGAGGCTGGCACCGATGCAGAAGTAGCCGCCATAGCCGAAAGCGATGTGGGAGTTGGGTTTGCGGTCCGCGTCGAACTCGTCCGCGTCGGCGAACACCGACGGGTCGCGGTTGGCCGAGGCGGTCGAGATCATCACCGCGTCGCCGCGCGGGATGCGGACGCCGCCGATCTCCACGTCCTCGTGCGCGTACCGGAGCAGCCCGAGCCCGCCCGGCGCGGACATCCGCAGGATCTCCTCGACGGTCGCGTGCACTCGCCCTTCGGGGTCGGCGGCCAGCGCGTCGCGGCGGGCGAGATCGGTGAGCAGGAACAACACGCCGAGGTCGATCCGGTTCGACGTGGTCTCGTGGCCGGCGAACAGCAGCCCGGCAGCGAGCCTGCCGAGGTCGTCCTCGGTGAACGTCGGGTCTTCAGCCTGCGCGGCGACCAGGTCCGACACCACGTCCTGGCCCGGATCCGCCCGTTTCGCGTCGGCGAGACCGGACATGTAGGCGGTGAACTCGGTCATCGCCACCTCGGCGTCGCCGCCGCTGTCGAGCACGCCGATGCGGTCGGAAAGATCGCGGAACTTCTCGCGGTCGCCGTACGGGACGCCCAGCAGTTCGCAGATCACCAGCACCGGCAAGGGAAACGACAGGTGCTCGTGCAGATTCGCCGGCGAGCCCGCGGCTTCCATCCCGTCGAGGCACCGGTCGGCGAGTTCCTGGATCCGGCCGGTCAGCCGGCGCATCCGGTTCGCCGAGAACGCCGGGACCAGCAGGCGGCGCAGCCGGGCGTGTTCCTGCTGCTCGGTCTCGAAATCGCCCTGCGGCCCGTTCAGCACCGCGGCGTCGGAGACCGCCGAGGCTTCCTCGGGACGCGGGTGGGACCGGCCGAACCGGCTGTCCGCGAACACTTCCCGCGCCTGTTCGTAAGTGGTGACGAGCCAGGCCGGATCGCCCGCGGGGGTCGTCACCGGGACGATCGGGCCTTCGCGGCGCAGGACTTCGTACAGGGGTGCGATGTCCAGGACGTTCGGCCGCGCGAACGGCAACTGGGCAGTGGTGGGCATTCGGGGTCCTCCTCGGGTCAGCCCGCCCGCGTGCGCAACGACGCGAGCCAGTCCTGTTCGTTCTCGGCGCGGCGCTGGACCTCGGCCAGCACGAGCCTGCTCCACGGGTCGGTCTGCCCCGCGCCGAGTTTCGCCAGCCGGTCCCGCTGCGCCGCGACGGCGGCTTGGCGCGCGTCCAGCACGCGCAGCCGTTCCTCCGGGGCGAGCCTGCCGAACCCGGCGAGCCGCGCCAGGAACTCGGCCGGGTCCCCGGCCAGCTCCGGCGGCAGGTCGGCGAGCAGATCGTGCAGCAATTCCCGCCCGACGTCGGTGATCGTGTACACGTGCCGCGGCGGGCGGCCCTCCTGCGGTTCGGCGGTCCGCGTCACCGCGCCCGCTTCGGCGAACCGGCGCAGCGCCGGGTAGAGCGAGTTGTTCGACAGTGCGCGGCCGCTGGATTCCTCGACCTGCTTGCGCAGCTCGTACCCGTGCCGCGGCCGCTCGGCGAGCTTCGCGAGCAGGAGCACGTCGATCCACACATAGGTCACCGTAACCTAGGTCTCGTTGCCGGGCAACGTCCGAACGGACTAGCCCGGAAGAAGATCTCGGGCCCGGTTTCTGCCGGTATCTCCCGATCCGGGTGCCTTCTCGACCAACGTCCGCACGTTGCGGCCGGGACAGTTGTGCGGCGCGAGGGCGCGCACTATCGCGTGAACCTGGACGCCGCCACACCGGAACCGCGCCGATTCCGGTGTGGACAGCCGACGCGAGCGGGTCCTGCGCAGTGCCGCCGGTGATCAAGGGTTAGCCAGGCCGGGGGATTTCGGCTTGGCAAGAACTCCTCGCCGCCGGGTTTCCCTTCCCCCGCCCGGTTTCCCGCGCACACCGCGACGACCCGCCCCGCACTCGCCTGACCGTTCAGCTTCCCGCGCGCACAGCCGCGTCCCGCCACAATTGCCTGACCGTTCAACAACCGCCCGGTTTTCCACGCGCACCACGGCAACTCCCCCGCGAACGCCGCACCGTTCGCCAACCGCCCTGTTTCCCTACGCACCACGGCAACCTCCCCGCGGACGCCGCGCTGCTCACCCGCCGCCCGGCTTCCCCACGCCAGCCTCCCCGCGGTCACCGCACCACTCACCCACCGCCCGGCTGCGCTGCGGAACCAGCCTCCCGGAGCGACTGCCCGCCGGTCGTCCCCCTTCGGCGGCTTCCCCGCACGGCCGGGGAGAGTTACCGTGGAGAGCGGTTGAGCCTCCAGCTACCGTGATCCGTCCCGCGCGCCGGGATGCCCGGTGCCCGGCCGGTCCGGCATTCCGCCGCAGCCTTGCGCGCGGCTCAGAGAGAGCGTCGTGATGACCTCCGCGCACATTGCCCGATTGTCCGCACTGCCGTCGCCGGACCCGACGGGGATGCTCCGGCTGCGCGTCCGCCATCCCGCCCCGGGGACCGCCGTCGTCGAGGTCGCCGGGGAGGTCGACCTGGCCACCGCGCCGCGACTGGCTGAGGTCGTCGAGGCGAGGCTGCGCAGCACGGTCAGCCTGGTGATCGTCGACCTGCGCCCGACGACCTTCCTCGGCGTCGCGGGCCTGCGCGTCCTGATCCGGTTGAAACTGCTCGCCGCGGGAGCGGACACGGACTTCTACGTCGACCCGGGCGACACTCCCGCGGTCCGGCGCCTGTTCTCGCTGTTCCCGCTGGACTGCACCCGGTCCGGCGCCGCCGAAGGACTCACCGAGATCCCGCTGCCCCGGCCCGCCGACAAGCGCTGACCGTCCACTGAGGACATCGGGGACTCTGGGGGCGCTGCGGACACCGCGACCGGCCGCCCGGCCGCGAATCAGCCGATCCCGCGCTCCGGCCCCGAAGCATGCCGCTCCGCGCCGCCGCTGACGTCCGAGCGGCAATCACTGGACAAGCCAGTAGCCCGCAACCTCAGCTCCTCTGCCGCAACCAGCGACGGAACCGCTGAGCCGGGAGCGAGGCGCACCCGCCCTCAGGCGTCCGGGTCGCGGAAATCCTCCGGGCTCACGTCGTCGAGCAAGTCCCGGAAGCGGCGGATCTCGTCCTCGGCCGCCTCGGCCGGTTCCTCCAGGTCGGCGGCCGCGTCGAGAGCGGAGCCGAGGGAGGCTTCGTCGCCGGCCGCCACCGTCACGTCGACCGCCGCCTCGTCCAGCACGGCCTCCGCGACTTCCAGCGGGGCGTGGGTCCGCAGGCCGATCGCGATCGCGTCGCTCGGGCGGGCCGAGACCCGCACGCCGCCGGACAGGACGAGGTCGGCGTGGAAGATGCTGTCCAGCAGCTGGGTGATCTCGATCCGTTCGACGCGCTGGCCCAGCGCCGCCAGCACCTCGATGATCAGCTCGACCGTCCCCGGCCTCGCCGACACGACGTGTTCCTGCGCGGCGGCCAGTTCCTGCGCCTCCGGCGCGCCGATGGTGATGGCGAGCCACCGGCGCGAGCCGGATTCCTCGCGCAGCAGCACGACCGGAGCCGACTCCTGCGCCACCACGGCGAGCCCCTGCACCCGCACCTGCACCATGGCGGTCACCCCGCTTCCGAAAAAGGTTCTCCCTGCTGACTACCCAACCGCCGCCGGTTTGTCACGCGAAATCGCCGCACTCCTCACCTCGGATTCACGCGCCGGAGCCGTCCGGCGAGAACGCGGGCCGGCCGGGCCCGCGCGCGAATGTGCCGCTGCGCACACCCCGGGAATCCCGTCCGCACGTGTCGATCGGGCCTCGCCTGGGTATGCGGGAGCCATGAACGACGAGGGACCCGGCAGCCGCGCCAGCGGCGGCATGCCAGCCGTGGACCGTTTGCTCGACGAGGTGATCGAGCTGCGGCTCCCGGCGGAGACCTACCAGATCCCGCTTGTCCGCATGCTCGCGCAGGCTGTCGCCGCGCGGGCCGATTACGGGCTCGACGCGATCGCCGACGCCAAGATGGCCGTCGACGAGGCGTGCGCCCAGGTCGTCTCGACGGCCGCTCCCGGGGCGGCGATGACCTGCCAGTTCACCGTCTCGCCCGGCGGGATCCGGTTCGGCGTCAAGACCCGCACCCGGAATCCGGAGCCGCCGAGCGAGCGAAGTTTCGGCTGGCACGTGCTGACCACCCTGGCCTCGAACGTGTCGGCGCGCTGCGTGCCGGACCCGGCCGACGACGGGTACGTCCTGACCCTCGACCTCGACCTGCACCGGGAGGCGGGCGGGTGAACCAGCAGCCGGTCGTCCGCCACCGCGACGAATACGCGCACACCGCGCCGCTGTTCGAGGAGCTCGCCGCCCTGCCCGCCGACGACGGGCGGCGGCCGAGGCTGCGCGAACAGCTCGTCACCGAATTCCTGCCGGTCGCCGAGCACATCGCGACCCGGTTCACCGGACGCGGGGAGCCCCGCGAGGACCTCGTCCAGGTCGCCCGGATCGGGCTGATCAACGCGATCGACCGGTTCACCCCGGACCGCGGCCCGGACTTCCTGTCCTTCGCCGTGCCGACGATCATGGGCGAGATCCGCCGGTACTTCCGCGACACCGGCTGGTCGGTCCGCGTCCCGCGGCGGCTCAAGGAACTGCACCTCGCGCTCAGCCGCGGCTCCGGCACGCTGTCGCAGACGCTCGGCCGCGCGCCGACTCCCACCGAACTCGCCGAGCACCTCGGCCTCGAACTCTCCGAGGTGCACGAGGGGCTCGTCGCGGGCCACGCGTACCAGACGCTGTCGGTGGACAAGCCGGTGCACGACGACGCCGAACCGCTGCTGCTCGCCGACACGCTCGGCAGCGACGACCCGGAGATCGAGCACATCGAGAACCACGAGGCCCTCCAGCCGCTGCTGCGCGAACTGCCGAAGCGGGAACGCGCGATCCTGGTGATGCGGTTCTTCGGCGGCCTCACCCAGACGCAGATCGCCGAGCAGATCGGGATCTCGCAGATGCACGTGTCCCGGCTGCTGTCGCAGACTCTCGAACAGCTGCGCGACAAGCTCACCGGCGACCCCTGAGCGTGCCCGCGACGGGGGTCGCCCGACCGGGCCTGAACCCGTTGTCGCACCCCCGCGGATCTGCGACGATTCGAGCCCGTCCAGCAGAGGAGGGCCCGATGGCCTCGAAACTCAACCCGTACATCAGCTTCGCGGGCAATGCCCGGGAGGCGATGGAGTACTACCACAGCGTGTTCGGCGGCGACCTCGCGCTGAACACCTTCGGGGAGTCCGGCGCACCCGCGGGATCCGGCCACGCCGACAGCATCATGCACGCGATGCTGGAGGGCGGCAACGGGTTCACCCTCATGGCCTCCGACGTGCCGCCGGGCATGGAGCACAACCCGGGCACGAACATCTCGATCAGCCTCAGCGGCGACGACGGCGACCTGCTGCGCGCCTGCTGGGAAAAGCTGTCCGACGGCGGAACCGTGACGGTTCCGCTGGAAAAGCAGATGTGGGGCGACGAATTCGGCGCCTGCACCGACCGGTTCGGCATCTCCTGGATGGTCAACATCGGCCAGCCGGGCTGAACCGGCCGTCAGTTCGTCACTTCCACCTCGGCCCCCACCGGCAGCCGGTCGAAGAACAGCGCCGAATCCTCCTCGGCCAGGTGGACGCAGCCGTGCGACGGCCGGTCGAGCGGCCCGGCGTGGAAGGCGATGCCGCCCGCGGCGAAGAAGACCGAGTTCGGCATCTCGTCGCCGTATTCGTCGCTGCGGTGGACGCGGTCCTTCCACGCCACCCGGAAGCTCCCGATCGGGGTCGGCTGGCCCGGTCCGCCCGGCTCCATCGGGACCGACCGCACCGCCGCGCCGTTCTCCATCAGCCACGCCCGCCGCAGCGAAAGGCTCGCGCACGCGCCGGTGTTCACTGAGCACGGCGGGCTCGGCGGCGCGTGCTTGACCGGCGGCGTGGGCAGTTCGGGCGACGGCGCCAACGGCCGTCCGGCAGCCTGCGCCTCCGGTTCGGCCGGCGCCGCGCACCCTGCCGCGGTCACGGCCACCCCGGCCAGCGCCATCGCGACGATCTTCCCGCGCATCCGTCACTCCTGCCTTCCGCTCCACCGTTCTCTACGGGCGAGCGGGGCGGAAGGTTGCGGGCGATGGCGGGATTCGAACTCATGGTGGACGGGTTTTGAATCCGTCCACCGGCCGGATGTCACGTCGACCGGCCGCGCATATCCGCAGGTCAGTCAGGGTGATGATGACCAGGCCGCGAGTGCCAATGCGGGCGAGCAGCTTTTTCACGAGCAGTGAGCTTAATCGTTTGCGCGAAAGTACCTGCGCGGACCTGTACGGCTGCTCACGCGTGGACTGCTCTCGTTAAGCCTCTAACGCTGAATTTCGCGGATCTCGGCTACGAATTCGTCGACCTGGGCTTCTCCCTTGTAACGCTCTCGCAGGACGTCTGTGAGGTCGTGGGAGACCATTGTCAGCGATGGCAACGACCGGCGGCCGTTCGACAGTGCCCGCCGTCCGTACGCCACAGCTCCGTCCAGATCGCCCTCCCGGGCTGCTGTCACGCCAAGCGTGATCTCCGCTTCCGCAATCCGCATGGGCCATCGATTCTGGTCCTGGAATCCGGAGCTGACTCGAATGACCTCTTCGGAGAGTTCGCGGGCAAGGCGGTCTTCGCCGACGTGCCGGTAACAGTCCATGGCATAGAAGTCGTACTTGGAGGGATTCACAACGAAGTGGTTGTCGATGTTCGCCGGGTACTCGAGCTTGTCGAGGACGAGACGTCCACGTTCGAGGGTCTTGTTCATCTCCGCACGCATACCCATGCGGGCGTAGGCTTTTGCTTGCTGTGCGATGAGCTGGACTGAAACGCTATGGGATCCGGATACCAATTCGCCAGCTTTCCCAGCTGCTAGGACGCCGCGGTAGTCACCGGCGGTGAGGGCGAACCACGCGGTCATTTCGTGTGCCCATCCGAGAATGCCGTCGCTGCCGACCTCTTTGCCCAGGCCCAGCGCGGCCTGACGGGTCGCTTCCGCCGCGCGACGGTCGCCAAGGTCGTATTCAAGGCAACCAACAAGAAGCGCGAGCCATCCAGCGAGTTCGAGCGTGTCCCGTCGCTGGCGAAAGTTCAGGCGTTGTTCCTGCATTTCCACCAATCGCCGAAGCCACTGTCGGCTCTCCGGGATCAGCTCGAACGGAGGTTGTCGCGCGTACTCCGAACAGAGGCGGTCAACGGTGCTGCGGACGGCATCCAGCGTCGCGTCATTTACATCCGATGCTTGGAGGCGGCTAACGATTTCGAGGGTATCCATCCCTGTTGCGGCAAGCAGCTCCGAAGGGCTGTCACGCGAGGGTTCTGGCGGGAAGAGTGCCTTTGTTGCCGTGTTAAGGGTCGCAGCGACAAGCGGTGCGTAGCGCCCGCCAGGCTTGTTCTCGCCGAGCTCCCATGCCTTCCATCGGCGAGTCAAGCGACCAGCATCCGGCAGCGCCTTGTCTGAGTGGCGACGCATCTGCTCAGCTGCCTCGGCCTGCGACCAGCCGCGCGCCTCCCGCATGCTTCGAATGCGGCGAGCCCACGCAGGTTGGGCGTCGCTCATGCCTGTTCCCTCCGTCGCCAGGTTTCTCTGCCTCTGCCCAGAGCGGCGCCTGGAGGTGCTAGCCGCGCACGAGGTGGACGGGTTTTGAATCCGTCCACCAGGCTGCCTAATCATCGAACCCCAGGGCCGCGACAGCCCCGACGAAGTGGCCGACCGGCTCATCGCCGTCAGGAACTCACCGGGGCTGACCGCCATGGACTGCAATGTCACAAAGAAGATCGAAATTTCCCCGCGAACCGGGAACGAACCCGGCTCCGCTCCACGACTGTCCACTCAGGACGCTTTACCACCCAAAACCTGGCTCAGCGCTGCCCCGTCAGGCACCCCGAGCCCAGTGCACGCGTCCCAGCCCACCGCGGCCGAGTACGCGCCGTTGCTGCCTTCGGTGATGTCGCGGAACCCCGGCTGCGCCTTGCCCGCGCCGACCCCGGCGTACAGCTTGCTGTGCACCAGCCCGAAGCCGCGCCCGGCCAGTTGCGCCAGCCTGGCCAGCAACGCCGACCACAGCGGCGAAACCGCGCTCGTGCCGCCGACGACGATCTGCTGCCCGTCGACGAGCACCTGGTACCCGGTCGCCGGGTCGGCGTTTCCCGCCACGTCCGGGACGCCGCGGCCGGGTTTCCCGTCTCCCGCCCGCGCGGGCACGCCCGCGGCCTGCTGGTAGTCCGGCACCGGGAAAGCGTCGCTCACGCCGCCCCCGGTCGCCCCGCCGCCGGAGGTGCTCCACACCGTTTCGGAGTTCACTGTGGACGGTGGGGTGCCGTCGAGCTTGGTGCCGCCGCAGGCGAGCGCGTGCGGGCTCGACGCGGGGAAATCGACGTGCTGTGCGCCGTCTTGCTGCCCGTCGGTGCTGCCGTTGTCCCCGGACGCGCAGCACACTGTCACGCCGAGCGCGGCCGCGTCGGCGAACGCCTGGTCCATCGCGGCGCGGGCCTGCGGCGTCCATTGGTCCTCGGACTGGCCCCAGCTGATGCTGACCGCGACCGGGGTCGGCGTCGCGTGCACCGCGGTGCTCACCGCGTCCAGGAAACCCTGGTCGGTGTTCGGCGCGAAGTACACGATCTGCGCGGCTCCCGGCGCGAGCGCGCCGATCACCTCGACGTCCAGCAGCACTTCCCCGTCGGCCGAATTCGGGTCGCCGGTCGGCGCGTTCTTGCCGCCGTCGACCCCGGCCGCGGTCACCTTCGGTTCGGCGATCTTCAAGCCGGCGAAGTAGTTCTTGAGGTCTTCCGGCTTGTATCCGCCGCCGAGTTCGATTACCGCAACGGTCTGGCCGGTGCCGTCGGCTCCGGCCGGGAACCCGTACAGCTGCCCGACCTGATCCGGCGTGTAGCCGTGCCCGGCGGCTTCGGCGTGCAGCCGGAACATCGCCCGCGCCTGCGGCCGTTCGTCGAGGCCGAGGACGGCGACCACGACGTCCCCGAGCGAGGCCGGCAGTTCCAGTTCCCCGCTGCGCGCGGCGAATTCGCCGGTTTCGCCGTGGCGGACCCGGTTCAGCTCGGTCTTGAACGCGGCCGTCATGGCGCGCGCCGGGCCCCGGACCGCGACGCGGCGCGATCCGGGATGCGCGCCGGTGACGGTGAGCCCGGCGTCGGTGAGGACGGTGCGCACCAGGTCGAGATCGTCGGCGGTGGCCCCGTATCGCTCGGCGAAGTCCGCGGGAGCGAGCGGCTCGCTCAACGCGGAGACGTCCAGATCGGCGCGCCGCCGCAGCACGACGGTCGCGGTGACAGTGGCGTCCGCGTCGAGCGGGCCGAGCACCTCGGCGGCGAGCGCGGGACGCAGACTTCCGGCTAGTGATACCCATTGTGATTCTGTCATCACTCTATGGTGAACCTGTGGCGACCGGTCCACCACCGTCGCATCCCCCGTCCGGCGGCAAACCTGTCCGGTTTTCTGTCGACCCGATGGCCGGGACCGCGGGTGCCGTGCCGCGCGGACGCGCGCACAGTATTTCCATGAAACGGATCCTGACTCTGGGCACGGCCGCCGTGCTCACGCTCGGCGCGGTCACCGCGTCGGGCAGCGCCGAGGGCGACCTGGCCGCGCACGGCTGGGCGGGCACGTGGGCGGCCTCGCCCGCGGCCGCGGTGGCGAACACGCCGCAGGGGTATCCGAACTATTCGATCCGCAACGTCGTGCACACCAGCGCCGGAGGAAATCAGGCGAGGGCAAGGCTTTCCAACACCTTCGGCACCGCGCCGCTGACCTTCGGCCACGTGACGCTCGCCGTCGCCGCGGACGGCCCGCGCGCCGCCGGCGGCACGATGCGCACGCTGACGTTCGGCGGACAGTCCACAGTGGTCGTTCCGCCCGGCGCCGAGGTGCTGAGCGACCCGGCGTGGCTGCGCGTTCCAGCCGACGCCGACCTGCTCGTGACCACCTACGTGCCCACGCCATCCGGCCCGGTGACCTACCATCCGCTCGCCCGGCAGACGTCGTTCTTCACCCGCGCCGGCGACTTCGCGGACGAGGAATCCGGCGCGTCGTTCACCGAGCAAACCGCCGTGTGGCACTACGTCAGCGAAGTCGACGTACGCGGGCCCGCGCGCGGCACCGTCGTGGCGCTCGGCGATTCGATCACCGACGGCGCTGCCTCCACGCCGGGTGCGAACCGGCGCTGGCCGGACCGGCTCAGCGACCGGCTGCACGGACAGCTCGGCGTGCTCAACGCCGGGATCAGCGGCAACCGGCTGCTGCTCGACGGCGGCACCGCCGGCCGCAACGCGCTCGCCCGGCTCGCCGACGACGTGCTGACCAGCGGCGAAGTCCGCACGCTGATCGTGCTCGAGGGCATCAACGACATCCAGCAGAACCCGCACCAGACCGATCCGGCGATGATCATTGCCGCCCTGCGCCAGATCGCCGCGCAGGCCAAGGCGCAGGGCATCCGGGTCATCGGCGGCACGCTGACGCCGTTCAAGGGCTGGAAGGTCTACGACCCGACGCTGGAGAAGACCCGCCAGGCGGTCAACGCCTTCATCCGGACCAGCGGGATCTACGACGGCGTCGTCGACTTCGACGCGGCCGTGCGCGATCCCGCCGACCCGCTCGCGATGCTGCCCGCCTACGACTCCGGCGACCACCTGCACCCGAACGACGCCGGGTACCAGCGGATGGCCGACGCGGTTCCGCTCACTCTCCTGTGACCGGCACCAGTGGACGGCGCGGGAACGCCAGCACGGCAAGAAGACTGAGCACGCCGACGCCCACCATGTAGAGCGAAACGGACAACGACGTCCCAGTGGAACTCTGCAGCGCGGTCGCGATCAACGGCGCGAACCCGCCGCCCAGCACCGCGCCCACGGCGTAGGCGAACGACGATCCGCTGTAGCGGAACCGGGACTCGAACAGCTCCGAGAACAGCGCCGACTGCGGGCCGTACGTCGCGCCGAGGCCGACGTTCAGCACCACCACCGCGACGATCAGCAGCCACGGCCGCGCGGTGTCCACGAGCAGGAAGAACGGGATCGACCACACGACCAGCAGCACGGAACCCGCGAGATAGACCGGTTTGCGCCCGACCGAGTCCGACCAGATCGCCGCCGCGACGATGCTCACCAGCCACACCACGCTGCCGACGATCACCACGACCAGCATCGTCGTGCTGGACAGCTTGAGCACCGCGGTGCCGTACGACAGCAAGTACGCGAAGAAGATGTAGCCGAGCGCGGTGTTCGCGATGAAGCTGACCGCCGCCGCGAGCACCTGCTTCGGCCGCGCGCGCAGCACCTCCACGATCGGCAGCCGGCTGCGCGCGCCGGTGCTGCGCAGCTTCGCGAACACCGGGCTTTCCTCCACCCGCAACCGGATCACCAGCCCGACCGCCACCAGCACCAGGCTGACCAGGAACGGGATCCGCCAGCCCCACGACCGGAAATCGTCCGGCGACAGCGAGCTGTTCACCAGGAAGAACACCAGCTGCGCCAGAATGAGCCCGGCCGGGACACCGATCTGCGAGAACGAGCCGTACCGGCCGCGTTTGCCCGCCGGGGCGTGCTCGACCGCCATCAGCGCCGCGCCGCCCCACTCGCCGCCTGCCGAAATCCCTTGCAGCACGCGGAGAACGACGAGCAGCACGGGCGCGATCACGCCCGCCTGGTGGTAGGTCGGCAACATCCCGACGCCCGCGGTCGCGAGTCCCATCAGGACCAGCGACGCGACCAGCATCGCCTTGCGCCCCACGCGGTCGCCGAAGTGGCCCCAGACGATCCCGCCCAGCGGCCGCGCGACGAACCCGACGCCGAGCGTCGCGAACGCGGCCAGCGTGCCGGACGCCGGGGAAAGCGACGGGAAGAAGAGCTTGTTGAACACCAAAGCGGTCGCCGTGCTGTAGGCGAAGTAGTCGTACCACTCGATGGTCGTCCCGATCGCGCTGGCGAGCGCCACCCGCCGGATCCGCCCCGCCGTGTTCACTTCCTGCTCAAGCACCACTGCCGAGCCCCCTTCTCGTTCAGGCGCGTCATCTTGGCACGGCGGATCCCTTCCGGTCGACCACCGGAAGGCGGGTGCCGGGGGCGGCGGAAAACTCAGTTCCCGCCGCCCCGGCGCTGTGCGAGGGTCGGCCGATGCCCGACACCTCGCTCGCCCTGCTCCGCTGGCAGTTCGACCTCGCCTGGTCGCTGTTCGACTACCACCTGGAGAGGCTCCGGCCCGATGATTTCCCGTGGGAACCCGCCGCACTGTGCTGGACGATGCACCCGACCGCGGCCGGAACCTGGACTCCGGACTGGGCCGACAGCGAGCCCGATCCCGTTCCCCTGCCGACGATCAGCTGGCTGAGCTGGCATCTCGGCTGGTGGTGGAGCGTCGCGCTCGACCAGGTCCGCGGCCGCGAACCGCGAGACCGGACGGAAATCGCCTGGCCCGGCCCGGGAGAACCGGCCGTCGAATGGCTTCGCGGGCTGCGCGTGGACTGGCTGGCCGCACTGGATCGGCTCACCGACGACGACCTGGGGTCCGCCGTCCCGTTCCGATCCGAGGGCGACCCCCGGAGCACCCTCGGGCGCCTGATCGCCTGGGCGAACGCCGAGCTGATGAAAAACGTCGCGGAGATCGGCCAGCTGCGCCTTCAGCGAGCCGCCCGCTGACCGGACGCGCCTAGCCCGCCTTGGCGATCAGCTCGTCCGCGACCCACTGCGCGGCCCCGGCCGGATACGGCGCGGGCAGCCCGAGCACGACGTGGCTGAACCCGGCTTCGAGCGCTTCCCCGATCGCCGTGCGGGCGAGACCGGGCTGGTCGTAGGACACCGGCAGGTGGATCGAGCGCGTGATCTCCGCCGGGTCGCGGCCGATTTCCGCGCAGTACTCGTCCAGCATCGCGCTGCGTTCGACGGCGTCCGCGATATCCCCGCCCGGGATGTTCCAGACGTCGGCGTGCTCGGCGGCCACGCGCAGCGTCGCGCGGGCCCGGCCGCCGATGACGAACGGCGGATGCGGGCGCTGCACCGGCTTCGGATTGCCGAACGCGCCGGTGAGCTGGACGTGCTTGCCCGCGAAATCGAACGGCTTGTCCTCCGTCCACAGCTTGCGAAGCACCGTGCACGCCTCGGCGAACCGGCCCACCGCGTCCGCGGTTTCCAGGTACGGCAGGCCGTGCGCCTCGTACTCCCGGCGTGCCAGCGGGTGGCCCGGCCGGGACCCGACGCCGAGGCCGAAGTCGAGCCGTCCGCCGGACACGACGTCGACGGTCGCGGCGATCTTCGCCAGCATCGCCGGCGGGCGGAAGCGGTTGCTGGTCACCAAAAGCCCGAGCCGGAGCCGTCCGGTCTGCGCGGCAAGGGCCGAAAGCAGCGTCCAGCCCTCGAAAACCGGCCCGTCCGGTTCCCCGGCGATCGGCAGGAGATGGTCGAACAGCCAGGCGTGCTCGATCGCCGGGATCGCGTCCGCCTCGCTCCATACCTGCCGCAGCGAGGCGTAACTGGTCTGCATCGGCGCGGTCATGATGCCGAACCGCGGTTTCGTGGTCATCGCGGGAAGTCCTTTCACTCGTGCGATTCGACGCGGCCGAGCGGGCTGTCTTCGACGCGGGCCCAGCTGTCGTCGCCGGGGATGAGCGCGCTGCGGAGATACGCCGTGGTCAGCCGCTGCTGCAGGGCGACGCGTTCCGGGCTTTCGTCGGTGGTTTCCTTGGCGTCGTAGCCGGTGATGCCGCCGAGCGAATGTTCCGCGCCGAAAAGCGTCAGCAGGCTCTTCTCCCCCGGGCTGAGCCGGTACGCGTCGGTGAACCAGTCCGGACCGCGCACGGACAGCATCGAATCGTCCTGGTCCCCCGCGACGATCAGCGCCGGCGCCTTCAAGCCGTCGAAATCCGGGCTCATGAAGGGGAAATGCTCGGCGGCGAACGGGGAAAGGTCCGCACCGCCGGTGCCGGTGAGCGCGAACAGGACCCCGGCGGTCACCCGCGAATCGGACAGATCCTCGCCGACGCTGCCGTCCGCCTCGACAACGCGCGCGCCCAGCAGCATGCTCGCCGACTGCGCGCCCCAGGAGTGCCCGGCGACGGCGATCCGGCCGCGGTCGACGCGCCCGTTCAGCCCGGGCACCGCCGCTTCCACGGAGTCGAGCTGGTCGATGACGTGCCGGAGGTCTTCGACGCGCAACCGCCAGATGTCCGGTGTGCGCGGGTCTTCCGCGGGCAGCGCGCGGGTCCGCGAATCGAGGTGAGTCGGTTGAACGACAACGAATCCGTGCGCGGCCCAGTAATCGGCGAGCGGGCCGTAGCCGTCCAGGGACAAGCCGAAGCCGTGCGAGAACACGATCACCGGGAGGTCCGGTCCGGTCGCCGGGGCGGACACCCGCACCAGCAGGTCCTCGCCGCGGCCCGGCGCGTCGAGCCGGACCGGTTTGACAGACACGAGCGGTACTGCAGTCATGGGTAGCCTTCTTTCGCCGTCCGGGCGCGGGTGTGGTGGCCGGCGGCCCGGTCTGGCATCATGAGCAAACGGAACGTTGCTCCGGTAACTATACGGAACACTGTTCCGCTTGTCTACCGGCGGCACGCGGAGGGAGTGGCACGTGGGCGAGAACGCGGGAGCCCGCACGAAACGGGCGGACGCCCGGCGCAACGAGAAAACCCTGCTCGACGCCGCGGCGGCGGTGTTCGTCGAGTCCGGGGTGGACGCGCCGGTGCGCGACGTCGCGACCAGGGCGGGCGTCGGCGTGGGCACGATCTACCGGCACTTCCCCACCCGCGCGGACCTGATCATCGCGGTGTACCGGCACCAGGTCGAGGCCTGCGCCGAAGCGGGACCGAAACTGCTGGCGGACAACGATTCCCCGCACGCCGCGCTCGCCCAGTGGATCGACCTGTTCGTCGACTTCCTCGTCACGAAGCACGGGCTGGCCGGGATCATGCAGTCCGACCACAGCGGCTTCGAAGCGCTGCACTCGTACTTCCTCGAGCGGCTCGTCCCGGTGTGCACCGAACTGCTCGACGCCGCCGCCAAAGCCGGGGAAATCCACACCGACCTGGAGGCCGTCCACCTCATGCGCGGCGTCGGGAACCTGTGCATCGGCGCGGAAGCCGACGACAGCTACGACGCGCGCCGGCTGGCCGCGCTGCTGATCACCGGACTGCGGCAGGCCGGGTAAGCGCGCCGCGAAACGAACGGCAGTGCGGCTGGACGGCCCGGCCGGCGTCCGCGATGCTGTGCGCGTGGAGTACGTGTCCAGAGTGCCGCGACCGCCGCTGGACGGGCTGATCGACGACATTTACTGCCTGGCGGGCGCGCCGCCGTACGCCCGGCTGACGCTGCCGCCGGCGCCGACCGCGTTGCTCATCGTCAACCTCGGGGCACCGTTCCGCATCCGCGCCGGCACCGACATCGAGACGGGCGAGTACGCCGACGGCTGCGTGGTCACCACGCCCACCCGCGCGCTGGAGTTCGGCTACCCGCTCCGGACCCGGTCCGTCGGCGTGCACTTCAAACCGTGGGGGCTGGCGCCGTTCCTGCCGATGCCCGCGTCCGAACTGTGCGACCGGCCGGTGACGGTGGAGCAGGTCTGGGGCAGGCCCGCCGTCGCCGAACTGCGAGACCGGCTGGCCGCGGCGGCCGGGCCGCACGAAATGCTGACCCTGCTCGAACAGGAGCTGACCCGACGGCTGCGCGAGACCGCCGGACTGGGGCTGGTCCGCCATGCGAGCAGCGTCATCACGGCGACCCGCGGCGCGGTGGCGATCGGCGGCCTGAGCGCGGCGGCCGGGGTCAGCACCACTCATCTGGCACAGCGGTTCAAGGAGATCGTCGGCGTCACGCCGAAGCGGCTGGCCCGCACCAGCCGCTTCACCGCCGCGGTGTTCGCGATGGACCCCGCCGGACCAGTCGACTGGGGCGAGCTCGCCGGCGCCGCGGGCTACTTCGACCAAGCCCACTTCAGCCACGAGTTCCGGGCGTTCACCGGGCTCACGCCCACCCGGTACGTCGAAGTCCGGCGGCGGTTCCTGCGCGAGCATCCCGGCCACACGCTGGACGGCTGGCCGCTGCCCGCTGATTGATTTTTTACAAGAGCGACGGCGCGCGCCGCGCTAATTTGGGGCATCCCAAGCAGAGGAGAGCCTTGTGGGCAAGGTGGTCATGTACAGCTCGGTGTCGGCGGACGGCTTCATCGCCGACGAAAACGACCAGCCCGGACCGTTGTTCGACTGGTTGACCGGCGGTGACGTCCCGTTGGACGAGAGCGGCGTGCTGAAGGTGTCGCAGGCGTCCTACGACTACACCCGGCCGTACTGGGACCAGATCGCCGTGACTATCGCCGGCCGCCACGTCTTCGACCTGACAGACGGCTGGGACGGAAAGCCTCCGAGCGGGGTCGACCATGTGGTCGTCGTGACGCACCGGCCGGCGCCCGACGGCTGGGACCCGGCGGCGCCGTTCCACTTCGTCGACGGTGTGAAGGCAGCGGTGGCCAAGGCGCAGGAACTCGCGGGCGACCGCGTGGTCGAGGTCGCCGCTGGCGACGTCGGAGGCCAGGTGCTCGCCGCGGGCCTGGTCGACGAGGTGCGCATGGACGTCGTCCCGGTCGTGTTCGGGTCCGGCAAGCGCTACTTCGGACCGGTCCAGGCGCAGCACCTGCTGGAGGATCCTGACGTGGTGCTCCAGGGCAACCGGGTGCTTCACCTGCGCTACCAGGTGCGCCGTTGACCGGTCTGCGATTCAAGACCGCGGCGCGCTGGCTTGCAAGAGAACGCCATCTCTCCGGATACGGTTCACTACGCTGAAGGCACCGTGACCTCGTCCGGGTGCCGTTCCGGACGCAGCCCTCGCCAAGCCGTGTGCCGCAGCCGTCCGTCCCCCGGCGTAAGGCGGCGGTACACGACCTCGCCGACCACCTCCGGCTTCAGCCAATGCGCGCCGCGCGCCCGGTCTCGCGGCACCTGGCCGGCGAACGGGCTTGTCTTGCGCTCCAAGGGAACCAGCTGAGTCTGAAGGTCTTTGAGCATCGCGTCGGTGAAGCCGGTGCCGACGTCGCCCAGGTACCGCAGCTCCCCCGAATCCGGGTCGTGCGCACCGAGCAGCAACGCGCCGATCGTGCCCTCGCGGCGGCCCTGTCCCGGACGCCAGCCGCCGAGGACCACCTCGGTCGTCTGCACCAGCGGGTGCTTGAGCCAGTCCGGGCTGCGCCGCCCCGGGTGATACCGCGACGCGCGGGCCTTCACCATCAGGCCTTCGAGCATCATCTTCCGCGCGACGTCCAGCAGCCCGGCCGGGGTCATGCCGTCGCCGGCGAGATCGCGGTGGCGGTACCAGGGCGTGATCGCGACCAGCTGACGATCCGGCGGTTCGATCCCGGCGAGCATCTCGCGGCGCTCCTCGTACGGGGCGTCGAGCAGGCTTTCGCCGTCCAGGCTCAGCAGGTCGAAGGCGAAGTACGCGACCGCCTGCCAGGTGCGGTTCTGCAGGAGCCCGAAGTCGGGACGGCCGTGCTCGTCGAGGGCGACGATCTCGCCGTCGAGCACCGCCGGGCGCCCGCCCAGCGCGTCGCCGAGCGCACCGGAGAGCTGCGGGAACCTCGCGGTGAAGTCGTTGTCGTTGCGGCTGGTGAGCAACGTGCTCCCGTCCGGAGCGACGCGCATGGTCGCCCGGTAACCGTCCCATTTGAACTCGTAGGCGTACGCCGGATCGTCGCGCAGCGCGCCGCCGTCGGGCGACGCCAGCATCGGCTCGATCGCGGGCGGCATGCCTCGGACCGGTTCGGGCATTCGGGCACCTCCGCGCACCACCGTAAGCCGAACCCGCCGAATCCGCCGCCGTAAGATGGCCGGGTCCACGATGGAGGGGGCCGGACCGGTGCCGAGCAAGGATTTCGAACGGATCATCCGCGCGCTGCGCGACGTCGAACGCGGCAGCGGCCGCGACTACACGTCGTTCAGCGTGCGCGGCAAGCGCTTCGGCTACCACTGGCCGCGCACCGACACGGTCGGGCTCAAGCAGACCATCGCCGAACAGCAGGCGCTCGTCTCGGAACGCCCGGACGTCTTCGAAGAGCAGTTCACTTCCGGCGGGTTCGGCTGGGTGGTGGTGCAGCTGAGCGGGATCGAGGCCGACGAACTGGCCGAACTCGTGTACGAGGCGTGGCGGCTTTCCGCCCCGGAAGACCTGGCGGCCGAGGTTCCGCTGCCGCAGCTCTGACAATCCGGCATACCGGGTAACACCGCCCCGGGCCTTGACGATCTTCTTCGTGTCCTGGCGGAGGGGGTCTGCGGTGTCGCGGCGGTCGGTGCAGGTGCTGGTGGCGTTCGGGGTGCTGGTCGTGGGGGTGTTCCTCGTGCTGCAGCCGGTTTTCGCCCGGACCGGCGGACCCTGCGTCCCGGGCGCGAACCTGCCCGCCTCGTGCGGCCCGTCCTACGCCAACCCGGCGGAGTGGGGCGGGGTCCTGGTCCACGGGGCGTTGCTGGCGCTGATCTACCTGCGCTATCTGGCCGGGCGGAAACAGGTTTTGTGAGCCGGAGTTCGCTGGGCTGCCCGGGCGCGGGCCGGGGGCGTGGGTCCTTAGTCCACATGGGATCGTGCGCGCTGACGCTCCGCCCAGCGTCAGCTCTTCCGGCGAAGCGGGCTACTGAAGGCGAACCTGCTCCACTCCCCTGAGTCCACTTCGGACACACGGACAGCCCGCCTGGCGCCAGCCCTGCCCGGGACGCAAGCTGCCGAAACGATCCTGCTCCGCCCTCCGGCCCGGGAGCGAACAGACTCCGCCGCCCCGGAGTCCACATCGGACCGTCCACGCGGACGATCCGCTCGGTACCAGCCTCCCTGGGATGCGGGCCGCTGAAAGCAATCCGGCCTAAGCCGAACCGGCCTGCACCCCCGAGTCCACATCGGACCACCCACGCGGACGATCCGCCCGGTACCAGCCCATCCGAGGACGCAGGCCACCGCACGCGATCCGGCCGCGCTATCCGGCCGGGCGCGAACCTGCCCCCACCCCCGGAGTCCCCATCGGACCGTCCACAAACGACAGTGCGCCCCGGCCGGAAGGCCGGGGCGCACCCGAGACATCACCAGGGGTTGTTGTCCTGCTCGTCCGGGTCGATGCCGCCCGGACGGCGGC